>JBDQIL010000008.1:0-16815 GCA_040264415.1 Myxococcota bacterium | reverse complement strand
GGTGTTGCGCAGGCCCTCGCCGCGGTCGGTGAAGTCCCAGGTGCGGCCGTCGTGGTCGCCGTCGGGGTGGCAGTTGGCGCACGAGATGTAGCCGGCGCGGGTGATGCGGGGATCCTGGGCGTCCCAGAAGATCTGCTTTCCGAGCAGCACCTCCGCCGAGAGCGGCTCGGCCTCGATGGTGGCCGCCGACCAGGTCGCGTCGACGAGCGCCGACAGGTCGCGCACGTCGTAGGCGGCCACCCGCCGATCGAGCCACGCGTGCACATACAGCGTCGCGCCGTCGGGGGAGACGACCAGGCCGGTGGGGGCGCGGCCGACGTCGAGCAGGCTGCCGGCGAGGTCGCCCGTGGCGGTGTCGAGCACGGTGACCGACCGCGTGCCGGTGTGCAGCACATAGAGGCGCTCACCACGGGGGGAGGGCGCCAGCGCGTTGGCCCGGCCGCGCTCGTCGAGCTGCTTGCGTCCGCCCAGCGGCTCGCCTGTCGCGGCGTCGAGCGTCGCCACCACGGCGCGCACGGTCGAGTCGTGGGTGAGCGGCTGGCCGGTCCTCCAGCTCCCGCGCAGCAGGTTGGCGTGGGCGAAGGGCAGGTGCAGCGCGGCGCCGTCGGGGGAGGGGACCACCTGCTCGAGCAGGTTCGGCACGCCGCCGGTGGTGGTGTCGCTGTCTCCGCCGCGGTCGAGGTCGAGCCAGACGTCGGGCATCGCCTCGAGATCGGGAGAGAGGCGGTAGAGCTGGCCCCCGGCGTCTGGCGAGCGCCAGCGCGTGACCACCACGCTGCCGTCGGCCAGCCACGCCAGCCCGCGGGGGTCGGGTCCGACGTCTACCTCGCGCACGTCGCCCTCGACCGAGACCCGCACCACGCTGCCGCGGGCGGGCGCGGTGGCCAGCCACACGCCGTCGCGGCCCACCACGCCGAACGGGCGGGCGCCCGAGGGCAAGGCGACCCGCGTGGCGGCGCCGGTGGCCGCGTCAAAGAGCATCAAGGCGTCTTCGCCGCCACAGGCCACCGCGACCGCGTCGCCCTGGGTCGCGACGGTGCGGGGCTCGACGCAGGCGGGCCAGACCTCGACCGCTCCGGACTCGGACTGGATGACCGCGATGGAGTCGTCCTCTGGGTTGACGGCGTACAGGGTGGCGCCGTCGGCGCTCCGCGCCAGCGTGCTCGACCAGACCGGCGCCACCGCTGCGAGCGCGCGCGTGGCCGTGACCGACACCGCGTCGGTGCCGCGCGAGCCGTCCGGGGAGGTGCACTGCACCACGGCCGAGAACACGCCCGCCTCGGCGTATCGGTGCTCGACCGCCTGACCGTCCAGCAGGGTGCCGTCGCCCAGGTCCCAGAGCCACGCGGCGGCCTCGCCCTCCGTCAGGGTGGCCGAGAGGGTGACCGCCTCCCCCAGGGTGACGCTCTGCGCCTCGCCTGCGTCGGGGGTGCACCGAACCAGCGTGACGTCGCCGCCTCCGGTCGAGGCGGGCGCCCCGGTCTCGTCCGGGCCGCCGCCGCAGGCCACAGAGAGCAAGCCGAGGGTCGCCCAGCGCGCCCGGGTCACGGGGACCCTGCGGTCGTGAAGGTGGTCGTCACCGTCTCGGACAGGGCGTTGCCGTTGAGGTCTTGGATGCCACCGGCCATCACCTCGAGGGTGTAGGTGGTGCCGGGCTCGAGGGGCTGCTTGGGGGCGTAGTGGGCGGTGTTCTCCTGGGCGGTGCCCCACCCGTCCACCGGCGCGCCGTCTTCGGTCCAGAGGCGGACCGAGCCAGGGAAGACGCTCGTGGGCTCGACCATCTCGTTGAACCCGAGGCCCACCCGCGCCGTGAGCGCGACCCCCTGCTCGCCGTCGGTGGGCACCACCAGCATCAGCTCGGGGGGCTCGGCGTCGGGCTCGGCGGTCCACGGCACCACGGCCGACGCGATCTGGTCCTCGGCGTCTTCGTCGACGCTCAGCACCGCGACGTTGCCGTAGGGCGTGAAGGTGTCGAGGTCGCCGGGCAGGTGGGCCTCGCCGACGATGGTGAGCTCTGGCAGCGAGCGGGCGTCGTAGACCCGCGCGATGCTCGACTCCCCCGAGAAGATGAAGCCCTCGTCCCAGAAGACGTAGCCGCCGTTGCCGCTCGGGTTGATGTCTCCCGCGGCGACCGGGGCGGTGGGGTCGGAGACATCCATCACCATCACGCCGCCCCCGCCCTCTTTTCGGGCGAACAGGAAGTAGGGTCCGGCCACGTTGGCGTGGTAGGCCTCGAAGGGCTCGCCGGCGAGCGTGGTGGCCTCGAAGAGCCCACCGGGGATGGGCTGCGGGCGGGTGGGGTCGGAGATGTCGAGCACCGCCGCGCGAGATCCCTCGGCTGAGCTGACCATCAGCCGCGTGCCCATGGCGAACACGCCCCCCGCGCGCAGCACCGGGTCGAAGCTGTAGCCCCCCACCAGCTCGGGCGAGTCGATGGCGCTCATGTCGAGCACATAGACGCCGTTGTCGGCCGCCGCGACGTAGAGGTGGGGGTGCTGCCAGCTCACCGACAGCACCACCCGCGCGTACGAGTCGGGGTAGACCACGTCGGGCAGGGTCTCGTAGGCGATGACGTGGGGGTCGGTGGGGTCGGTGATGTCCCACACCGCGATCCCCAGCGCGCCCGTAGTCACCATGTAGTCGCCGGCCTGGGGGCTGTCGTCGGGCAGGTGGAGGAAGCCCAGGGCGTGGCTCTCGCGCATCGAGACGTCCCACCCTTCGCCCTCTTTGACGGGCGAACAGGGATCGGACATGTCGAAGAAGGAGACCCCGCCCGTGCTGAACTCGGGCGACCACGGCAGCACCAGGTGGCCGCGGTAGGGCGCCACGAGGTTGTGGTGGAAGTACTCCTTGTCGGGGTCACCCGTCAGGGTCGCGCAGTTGACCCAGAGCGCGTCGTCGTCGAAGGCCACGGCAGGCCCACCCGGGCCGCGCAGCGGCGGGGTGGCCGACGGCTCGGCGAAGGGGGAGGGGGCGCCGCGATCCGGGCCGAAGCCATGCTCGCCGTCAGGCTTGGAGCATCCAGCGAGGATCAGGGCGGGGATTAGGATTCGACGCATCGTGGGATCCTCTCGCGAGCGCGGGCGCCGCGCGAGGGTGCGCGGCGCCCGTCGGCCCCGGGGGGCGATTCCCCCGAATCTCACCCGCCGCTCAGTTGATGGCGGGGGCGTCGGCCTTCGATGCAGTGTACTCGCCAGCGCCCGAGACCGCGGCGATGAGGGCCTCGAGGTTGGTCTTGCCCGAGTCGAAGGCGATCTGGGCCTTGCCGTCGGTGGAGCTGACGTAGGCGGCCTCGACCCCCTCCACCTTCAGCAGCGCGGCTTGCACGGAGCTCGCGCAGCCGGCGCAGGTCATGCCGGCCACGGCGAGGTCGACCTTGGCGCCGGCGGCATCCTTGACCTTCTGCTGGTCGGCCTGCGCGGTCTGGGCGGCGGCCATCGCGCAGCCGCTCTTGCCATTGGCGAGCTTCTCACCACCGCAAGCGAGGGCGGCAGACAGGAACGAGGTGGCGGCGAAGAGGGTGATGGTGCGGATCATGGTGGCTCCCTGGGTGTGTGCGGCGGACAGCCGCGCGTTCGCATTGTAGCCGCGGTGCGCGGCGGTGCCACCCCAGGGTGGCGACGCGAAACAGGATAAGCGCGGCCATGCCCATCGATCCCGCCCTGACCGAGCTGGTCCGCCGCGCCCTCATCGAGGACGTCGGCCCAGGAGACATCACCACCCAGTCCTGCGTGCCCGCCGGCGCCACGGCTACGGCCCGCATCCGAGCCAAGCAGGCGCTGGTGCTCTGCGGCCACGACGAGGCCGGCGAGGTCTTCCGGCAGGTGGGCGCGAGCTACCGGCCCCAGGTGGCCGAGGGCGCGTCGGCCGCCCCGGGCGACGTGGTGGCGGAGCTGTCGGGCCCAGCGCGCGCGCTGCTCACCGGTGAGCGCGTGGCCCTCAACTTCTTGATGATGATGTCGGGCATCGCCACCCACACCCGCGCCACCATGGCGGCTGCAGCGGGCGCCCTGCGGGTCGTGGACACCCGCAAGACCGCCCCCCTCCTGCGGCGACAGCAGCGTCGGGCCGTGGCGGCCGGCGGCGCGGCGAACCATCGGTTCGCACTCTACGACGGAGTCCTCATCAAAGACAACCACATCGTGGCCGCAGGCGGCATCGAGGCGGCCGTGGGTGCGGCCCGCGCCACCGCCCACCACCTGCTTCGCATCGAGGTCGAGGTCGAGGACGCCGACGGCGCCCGACGGGCGGTCGAGGCGGGCGCCGACGTGGTCATGCTCGACAACATGAGCGACGCCGACATGGCGGCGGTGGTGCGGGAGCTCCGCGGCCGCGCTCGCTTCGAGGCCAGCGGCAACATGTCGGCCGAGCGCCTGCCGGGGCTCGCCGCCATCGGCATCGACGTGGTGTCCATCGGCGGACTCATCCACCAGGCCCGCTGGGCTGACCTGTCCATGAAGTTCGACCCCGACGGCCTCACGACCTGAAGGGGGCGCGTCGGCCGGCGCAGATGCGGCCCCATGGCTGGACGCGCGGCCCGCGCCGCGCGACAATGGCCCCAGACCGCACGGAGCGACCATGCCCCTGTCCCGCCCGCTGGCCCTGCTGCTCACCCTGACGAGTGGGTGTGCCTACATCTCCGACGACGACGCCGCGTGGCGGCTCGACCCCGACGGCGATGGCGTGAAGATCGGCCAGGACTGCGACGACGGCGACGGCGCGGTGGGCGCCTCGGTGACCTTCTACCTCGACACGGACGGCGACGGCTACGGCGACGCCGCGACCGAAGAGACCGGCTGCGCGGTGCCCGACGACGCCGTGCTGAACGCCGATGACTGCGACGACGCGGCGCCAGACACCTACCCGGGCGCGCCCGACGAGTGGTACGACGGGGTGGACGCCGACTGCGCGGGCAACGACGACGACGACCAAGACGGCGACGGCTACGGCGTCGACACCGACTGCGACGACACCGACCCCTCGCTGGCCCCCGACCCGTCCATCGACGAGGTGTACTTCAACGGGGTCGACGACAACTGCGACCTGTCAGACGCAGACGGCGACCAGGATGGCGACGGCTACTGGGCCTGGGACTACGTGAACCGGTGCAACGCCGCCAGCGCGGTGCCCCTCGAGATCCCAGACGGCCAAGACGGCGACTGCTGGGACGATCCGTCCACCGTGCGCGCCGGCTTCGACGCCATCAACGGCTTCGCGGCGCTCGAGGCCGCCGCCGTCAACCCGGCCGCGACCGAGGTCTGGTACGACGGCGTCGACCAGGACTGCGCCGGCGTCGACAGCAACGACGACGACGTCCCCGACGACTTCGACTGGGACCTCGACGGCGACCCCTCGCTGACCTGGCCCGACCGAGCTGGCACGACAGGGGGCGACTGCCTCGACTGCGACTGCACCCCCGGCGACTGCCCCGAGGCCTGCTCCGACGAGATCGACAACCCGGCGGGCCTCGAGCCCTCGTCGGTGAACCGCAACGCCACCGAGACCTTCTACGACGGCACCGACCAGGACTGCCGCGGCGACGACGACCTCGACCGCGACGGCGACGGCTTCGAGTGCGCGCCCTCCTATGGCGGGCTGTGCGCCGGCGACGACTGCGACGACGAGCGTCGCTCGGTCTACCCAGGCGCCCCCGACGCCTGGTACGACGGCCTCGACTCCGACTGCGGGGGCGAAGACGACTTCGACCAAGACGGCGACGGCTACTCCGCCATCGAGTACGGCGGCTCCGACTGCGACGACGTCGACTCCACGGTCAGCCCCGCCGCCACCGAGGTCTGGTACGACGGCCTCGACCAGGACTGCGACGGCTGGAACGACTTCGACCAAGACTACGACGGCTACCGCTCCGAGGCGGAGTGGAGCACCGGCACCGACTGCGACGACACCAACAGCGCCGCCAACCCCGGCCAGTCCGAGATCGAGGGCAACGGCTTCGACGACGACTGCAGCGGCGACTCGAACGGCAACCTCATCGAGGGGAACGTCTCCGCCAGCGGGGCCGAGGCGCGCTGGGTCGGCGCGGTCGCGAGCGACGCAGCAGGCCGCACGGTGGCCCCCGCCGGCGACGTCGCCGGCGACGGCGCCGCCGACTTCCTGGTGGGCGCCCCCAGCCACGACAGCTACGGCTCCTCGTCCGGCGCGGTCTACCTGGTGCCCGGCAACGAGTCGGGGGCGAACAGCCTCTCGTCGTCCGACGCCACCCTCTATGGCTCCGGCACGAGCGACCAGCTCGGCTACGGCCTGGCCGGCGTGGGTGACCAGAACGGCGACGGCTACGACGACTTCGCCATGTCCGCCTATGGCGACAGCGTGAGCAGCAGCAATGACGGCGCCGTGTTCGTGGTGCTCGGGCCGCTCTCCTCCACCTCGACCGCGTCGTCGGCCGCAGACGGGCTGTACTGGGGCGCCTACACCAACTCGCAGGCCGGCCGGGTCCTCGCCGATGGCGGCGACCACGACAGCGACGGCGTGACCGAGTTGCTGGTGGCCGCGCCCTACGACGACTGGGACGGCACCAACGCGGGCCGCGTGTGGCTGGTGCAGGGCCCGCTCACGGGCGTCTCGTCGATGGGCAGCCACGTCGAGATCTCACCCGAGAGCGGTGACGGCGAGGCGCTGGGGAGCGCCATCTTGTCGGCCGACCTCACCGGAGACGGGCAGGCCGATCTCGCCATCGGCGCCGAGAACTTCAATGTGGGTTCGCTCTCCGCGGCCGGCGCGGTCTACGTCGAGCAGGGCCCGGTCACCGCCGACGTGACGGTGGGGCTCTCGAGCACGGCGCGCCTGCTGGGCGACGCCGAGTTCAGCGGGCTCGGAGCCGCCATCGCGGCCGCCGACGTCAACGACGACGGCTATGAAGACCTGCTCCTCGGAGCGCCCTACGGCACCTTCGACGGCACGACCTACGCCGGCGTGGTCTACGTGATCGCCGGGCCCGTCACCTCGTCGGGCGCCGCGAGCACGGTCGCGACCGCCACCATCGGCGGGCCCACCTCGAACACCAGCTTCGGGAGCGCGCTGTCGGCTGGCGACCTCGACGGCGACGGCGTCGGCGACCTGGTCATCGGTGAGGAGCACGGGTCGCGGGCGGCCGGGTATTCGGGTAGGTCCTGGTTCCTGCATGGCCCCATCAGCGGGTCACAGGCCGTGGACGCCCGGTCGGCCGGCCTGCGGTACGGCGACACGAGCTACGACTACTTCGGCCACAGCGTGTCGGTGTTCGGCGACGGCGACGGCGATGGCTACGACGACGTGGTCGTGAGCGCGCCGGGCGAAGACCTGGGCACCACCAACGCCGGCGCGGTGTTCCTCTTCCGCGGCGGCGCGCTGTAGCGGACGCGGGGGCGGCCGCCGGCGCGCGTCAGTCCCGCCCCTGCGCTGGGAAGGCCCGCTCGCTCCAGTCGGCGTCGAGCGCGCTCTGCTGCGCCGCGGCGAATGGCGGGTAGGCCGGGTGGGTGCGCACGAGCGCCACCCACGCCGCCACCACCAGCGCGAGCCAGGTCACGCCCTCCCACCGCCACATGGCTCGGTCGCGGGCGCCCCACGCGCCGCCGGCGAGCGCCAACATCCAGGTACCCTCGAAGAAGACCTCCGGCTTGGCCACCCGCCAGAAGCCCGGAACCGCGTGCCACGCGGCGAGGTAGACCGGGTTGGGGATCCCTGCGCGTGGGTCGGGGCCCTGCCACCACAGCACGGGACCGAGTGACAGCGCGGCGAGCGCCAGCCCGGCCAGACAGAAGAAGCGCCCGAGGCTGGTGCGCCGGCCCCGCCACAGCCCGAGCCCGGCCACGGCCACCGCCACGGGGTTGAGGGCGCGGCCGATCTCCAGCCGGTTCCAGCGCGGCGGGTTGAGCGTGAGGCTGTCGAGCGCCGCCCGCTGCCACAAGAACTGCTCGGGGGTGGCCAGCGCGGCCCCCCCGGACATGACCTGGTGTTGCCAGAGGGCGAGCGCGACGCCGGGCACCGCGCAGGCCCCGCAGGCGACGGCGAGGCGCCGGGTCTCGGCCCTCAGGTGGCGCGCCCGAAGGCTCGCGCCCCCCTCGGCCGCCATGGCGAGCACCCCGAGGGTCGCGCCGACCAAGCCAAGGTAGAGGTTCATCCAGCTCATCAGGCCGTAGATGAGGGCGGGCAGCCATCGCCACCGGCCCCCACGCTGCCAAGCCCTCAGGCCGGCCCACGAGAAGAGCGGCAGCCAGAAGACGGCCGACTTCTCGATGGTGTAGAAGTTGAGGTCGCGCATGACGTGGAGCCCCAGGCCGAAGGGCAGGCCCAGCGCCAGCGCGAGGGCCGCGGGCGCCCCGAGGGCGCGCGCCAGCAGCGCCATACACCCCCAGCCGAGCGCGGCGTTGAGCAGGCCCTGCGCGTTCATCGCGCCGATGGGCGACAAGAGCAGGTCGAGGGCCTCGGTCACCCACAAGTGGCCCGTGTGCACCCCGATGAGCCGCGCGGCTGGGTCGGCGGCGCCGCCCGTCGGCTCGAACAGCAAGCGCCGGTGCACGCCGTCGAGGTAGAACAGCAGGCTGCCCTCCTTGTCGGTCGTGGGGAAGCTGCCCAGGGCCACCGAGTCGATCCAACCGAGCGCCGGCGCGGTGAGCGCGAGGGTCACCCCGAGGCAGATCAGGCCGCCTCGAAGGGTCTCGGGCCAGCGGCGGGCCCGCCACCCCAAGGCCGCCAAGGCGACCCCCACGCCGACCGACATCGCCCACGCCACCGGCTCGTCGGCGATGCCGGCCGGCAGCAGCACCTGGCGGGGGTCGGGGGGGGGACCAATCACCCGTCGAGCCTATCCGACGGCCCGGCGCCGAGGGCACGTTAGCCGCCGCGCATGACCCCCTTCGCCCGCGACCTGCTCTCCTGGTACGACGCCCACGCCCGCGACCTGCCGTGGCGCGGCCCTTCGGTGCCCGCGTACCACACCTGGCTGTCCGAGATCATGCTCCAGCAGACCCGGGTGCAGACGGCCCTGCCGTACTTCCACCGGTTCCTCGAGCGCTTCCCCCGGGTCGAGGACCTCGCCGCGGCGCCGCTCGACGACGTGCTCGCGATGTGGTCGGGCCTCGGGTACTACAGCCGCGCCCGAAACCTGCACCGTGCGGCGCAGCTGGTCGCCGAGCGCGGCGGCGCCTTCCCCGAGTCCATCGTCGGGCTCAAGGCCCTGCCCGGCGTCGGTGACTACGTCTCTGCTGCCGTGGGCTCCATCGCCTTCGGCCTGGTCGAGCCCGCCATCGACGGGAACCTCGAGCGGGTGCTGGCCCGGGTGCACGCCCACCCCGGCGGCCGCAAGCCCGCGCGGGCGCTGGGCCTCGCCCTCATCCCCCCGGACCGCCCCGGCGACTTCAACCAGGCGTTGATGGATCTCGGCTCGGGCGTCTGCACCCCGCGCAACCCCGCCTGCATCGACTGCCCCGTGCGGCGACACTGCGACGGCTACGCGACCGGCGCCCCCACCGACTTCCCGCTGAAGAAGGTGCGCAAGAAGGCGCCGGCCCGGGCCGCCGTGTCGGCCGCGCTGTGGCGCGACGGCCGGCTGCTGCTGGCCCGACGCCCCCCCGACGGTCTGTTCGGCGGGCTCTACGAGCTGCCCGGCGGGCTGCTCGACGACGGCGTCGACCCGGTGGCGGCCGCCCCCGCGCTGCTCGCCGACCGGCTGGGCCTCGACGCGACGGTCACAGCGCGGCTGGGCGCAGTCTCGCACACGCTCACGCACATGCGCTTGCAGGTGGAGGTGGTCGCGGTCACAGCGGTGGGCGAGCCCGAGACCCGCCACTACACGGCGCTGCTGTGGGCCGATCCCACCGACACCCACGCCCTCGACCAGCTCGGCCTCAGCACGCTGGCCCGCAAGGTGCTGAAGGTCGCCGCGAAGCGCCAGGAGGCGCTCTTCTGAGGGCGCAGCGGGCAGCCCGGCACTACAGCTGCGGCGGGGGCTCGATGAGGTGCTCGGCGAGGGCCTGCGCGAGGTGGTCGCGGCAGGCCTCGAGATCGGCAGGCGCGCGGCTGTCGAGGGTGACCACCACGGTGTAGGGCTTGTTCTCGAAGCGGGGGTACGACCCGATATCGACCGTCGGCCACCGCTCTTGTGCCGCCGTGAGGGTGGCCGCGATGGCGGACTCGGTGTCGGTGGTGACCAGCCGCGCCGACCGCACGGGCACGCCCTCGAGGCGGTGCGCGATGGCGTCGAACTTCATGCGGAGCAGCGCCGGAACCCCGGGAAACACCACCACGTTTCGCACCACCACCTGTGGGAATCGGATGTCGCCGTCGTCCCACAGGGCCGCCCCCGACGGCACGTCGGCCATTCGCAGCGCCGCCGCCGTGATGGGCCCCTTCAGGTGACGCCGCACGAGGGCCTCGAGCCGCGGCTCACGCACGAGCTCGACGCCGAAGGCCCGCGCCACCCCCGCCATCGTCATGTCGTCGTGGGTGGGGCCCACCCCGCCGGTGGTGAAGACGTGGTCGAAGGCCTCGGAGAGCTCGCGCACGGTGCGGGCGATGAGATCGACGTCGTCGGGGATGACCGTGATGCGACCGAGGTCGACCCCCAGCTCACGCAGCCGGACCGCGAGCCACGGGGAGTTGTCGTCGCGGTACTTCCCGCTGAGGATCTCGTTGCCGATGATGACGATGGCGGCGCTGGGCATGCCGCCTCCTTAACCCCGCCGCGGGGTCGCGCCGGGGGAGGGGGCGCCCAACTTCTGTCGTCATCGAGCCCCACTGGGCTTCACTCGGGCCACGCTGCGGCCGTAGTCCTGGAACGAGCCGCCGCCACCCCAGTCCGGGGCCGCGACTGGTGGTCGGGTCGGGCTACACTGGAGGAGACCGGCGTTCGGAACCGCAGACGCCCGCCGGTGTCTCACCCCTACAGGAGGCGGATGAAGCGAGCCCCCACCAGCCACGGTCTGCGCGTGACCGTGCGCCACGACGGCGACGTCGTGGATCAGGCGACCCACTGGGTGTGGGACGGCTGGGGGCTGGCTTGGGCCGCGGCTGTGACCTTCGCGCTGGTCGGGCTGGTCGCCGGCGCCACGGGCGAGTCGCTCGAACGGTCGCTCCTGCTGGGCTTGTTGGCGGTGGGCGCCCTCGCGCCTCTCGTGCTGCCAGCGGCCGCGCTCTACCGCCGCTGGTCGCTCCGCGGCTCGGTCGAGGGCGGCGCCATCCTCACCGACAACGGCGGCCCGCTCGCCCGGTACGAGTTCGTCGGGCCCGACCGCGTTCGCCTCCTCCCGGTGCAGCCAGGGGTGGAGCCCGCGACCATCCAGCCCGGCGCCCCATGGTCGTGGCGGGGCCCGCACGCCACCACCGTAGACCTCGACCTCATCCCCCTCCAGCGGGCCCGCCGGTGGGTGGGCGGCCAAGGAGACGTCGCCTTCTTCACGACCGTGCTCATGTTCGGCGTGGCGCTCGCCCAGCTCGGCTTCCTGCGTGACCTCTTCCTGCAGCAGGGCATGGCCACCGGGGTCTCGGTCACCGCCGAGCCCACGCCCGAGTACATCGCGCGGCTGCTCCAGCAAGACTACGACGGCGCCGACGAGGGCCTGAACGAGCGGGCCGACCGCATGGAGCAGGTCGAGGGCAACCAGAGCTTCTACATGCCCTCGGGCAACCGCGGCCCCACCAGCCGGGCGGGCGGCGGGGAGCGCGCGGGCGAGTCCGTGCGCCGGGTCGAACCCGAAGACGAGGCCCTCGACGACACCCCGCTGGCCGACGCCGCCGAACCCGACGACGACCGCGACCGCCTCGAGGGAGAGATCCCGCCGCCGCCCGAACCGGTCGTCGACGGCGAGCCCCTCGAGCTCGATCTGCTCGGAGAGGCCCCCCGCGAAGAGCCCGAGGCCGAGGCCGCCAGCGATGCCCCCCCCACGCCGATGGAGAAGTTCGTCGGCTGGGGCTTCCGAGACTGGCTCGAGGTTCGAGACGCGCGGCCCGAGTCGGAGCGACAGATCGCGCGCCACCTCGAGCTGATGCGCCACCGGCTGCGCATCGACCCGCAAGACCGCGGCGCCATCAACATGCTGGGCTACTACGCCTACCTGTCCGAGAACGACGGGCTGAGCCGCGAGACCTATGAGCGATATGTAGAGTTGTACCCGGACGACCCGCTTGGGTACAATAACCTCGCGCTCACCTACAAGCGCACCGGAGAGTACGAGCAAGAAGAGGCGCTGTACCGGAAGGCCTTGTCGATGGAGTCGAACGACCACCACGTCCTCAACAACCTCGCAGTGAACCTGGCGCACCAGGGTCGCTACGGCGAGGCGTTGGACGTGATGGAGGTCCTCGAGGAGATCACGCCGGGCGACCCCTACGCCGACCTGCACCGCGCGAAGATCTACGCGGCGATGGGCAAGCGCAACAAGGCGCTGAGACACCTCGAGGTGGCGCTGCAGAACGTCGAAGAGCTCGACACGATGCACCACATCGAGTTTCGCCAGGACATCCGGCTCGATCCCGCGTTCGCTCCGCTGCGCGGCCAAGATCGGTTCCGGCGCATCCTGCAGCGGTACTACGGAGAAGACGCCGCCTACCTCGTCTCGGGGCCCGACGGCCGGTACCGCGGGGGGCCCCGTGGGTGACCTGTCCGTGTCGGTCTGGTTCAACGGAGAGCTGGTCGAAGACCGCGTGCTCACCGTCGATCGCGTGGTCCGAATCGGAGAGGGTCCCGGCGCCGAGGTGAGCTTCCCCGGGGCCGACGTCGCGGTGGTCCGCATGGGCGACCGCCTCGCGGTCCGCGGAAGGCAGCTCGAAGAGGGCGAAGAGGTCCGCATCTCGCTGGGCCCGGTCGAGGTCGCCGTCGAGCACACCGTCCGGGCGAACCTCCCGGGCGAGTGGGCCGGCCTGTGGGACCGCCGCTTCTTCGCGGCTGCGCTGCTGGTGACCGCCGTGGGAGCCTGGTTCGACGCGCTCGACCTCTGGCTGGAGGATCTCCCCCAAGACAGCCCCGAGCTGCTCGCCGACCTCCACCACCTGCTGCCCGTGGCGGGCGAGGCGAGCAGTCGAAGCCGGGCGGCGGCGCTCCCCGCGGGCGCCGACGGAGGCCTCCCCCTTCCCAGCGCCACCCCGGTGCAGATCGCCGACGGGCCGCGACACCTCCCCGACGACCACCTGACTGGAATGGGGTGGTGCGCCTGGTACCGCAACGAGGTGCCGGCAGACGATCAGGCCCTCGAGGCCTACGACCGCCTCGCGCTCGAGCCCACCGACGCCTCCGCGCGCCGCGTCCTCGCTCGGAGCGCCTACAACGCAGACGACTTCGCTGAGGCCGCCTGGCACTACCGCTGGCTCCTGCGACACCACGCCGACGACCGCGACGCCCGCTTCCGGCTCGCGCAGGCCGAGGGCCGCCGGGGCAATCACCGCATCGAGGCCGACCTCTACCGCTCGCTCCTCGACGAAGACCCCGACAACCTGCTGGCCCTCAGCGGGCTGTCGGTGGCCCTCGTTCGCCTCAACCGGCTCGATGAGGCGGTCATCTTGCTCGACGAGCTCGCCGGGGCCGCCCCCGAGTCACCGCTCACCGAGCTCACCTCGGCGCGGGTCGAGGCGCTGCTCGGGCACGACAACGCCGCCCTCGAGGCGCTCGACCGCGCCTTCACGAGCCGCGAGCAGCTCAGCCAAGAGCTCCAGCTCGAATTTCGGCGTGACCTCGCCCTCGATCCGGCCTTCGCGTCGCTCCGAAAAGACCGGCGGCTGCGCAGCGTCGTGCACCGTCACCTCGGCGCCGCCGGCCCACGCCCGGCCCGCTGAGCCATCGGTTACGAGCGCGGCATGAGCGACCGACGAACCGCTGTCTATGCTGGGTCCTTCGACCCCATCACGAATGGCCACCTCGCCCTCGTGCGCCGAGCGCGCTCGATGTTCGACCGGGTCATCCTCGCGGTGGGCCACAACCCCCACAAGCGGCGGGCGCTGTCCCTCGACACGCGGCTCGACGTGCTCCGCGCGGTCACCGAAGACCTCGACGGGGTGGAGGTCGACCACTTCGAGGGGCTCCTCGTCGAGTACTGCCGGAGGGTCGAGGCCGTGGCCATCCTGCGGGGCCTGCGCGCGGTCACCGACTTCGAGTTCGAGTTCAAGATCGGGCTCGCCAACATGGACATGGCGCCCGAGGTGCAGACGGTGTTCCTCCTGAGCGAGCCGCAGAACATCTTCATCTCGTCCAGCCTCGTTCGCGAGATCGCCAGCCACGGAGGCGACGTGTCTCGGTACGTGCCACCGGCGGCGCACGCCGCCCTTCGAGCTTCTCTTGAGGCGGATCCGACGGGGCCGTAGCGACAGTGAGACTCTGGGTCAGCTATTGACCCCGCCAGCCTGGCCCGGCAGCCGCCGGTCTGCCTTCGGGAGACGAGATGTGTGGAATCATTGGCTATATCGGCGGGCGCGAAGCCCGCCCGGTCCTCCTCGAGGGGCTCCGCCGCCTTGAGTACCGCGGCTACGACTCGGCCGGGCTCGCGACTCACCATGACGGACGTCTCGACGTGATCCGTCAGGTGGGGCGGGTCGCAGATCTCGCGGCCCTGGTGCCCGAAGACCTGCCCGGCAACACGGGCATCGCGCACACCCGCTGGGCCACCCACGGCGGCGTGACCCGCGAGAACGCACACCCCCACGCCGACTCTCTCGGCCGCATCGCGCTGGTGCACAACGGCATCGTCGAGAACATGGCGCCGCTCAAGGCTCGCCTCGAGGCCCACGGGGCTCGGTTCCGCTCGGAGACCGACACCGAGGTGCTGGTGCACCTCATCAGCCACTTCTACCTGGGTCGCACCAACCTGTTCGACTCGGCGCACCCCGATGTGCAGGGCGACCCGGTCGAGGCCGTGCGCGAGGCCCTCGCCCGAGTCCGGGGCACCTGGGGCATCGCGGTGGTGTTCGCCGACCATCCGGGCCTCATCGTCGCGGCCCGCAACGGATCGCCGCTGGTGGTGGGGCTGGGCGAGGGCGAGACCTTCCTCGCCTCCGACAGCCACGCGCTGGTCTCCCACACCCGCCGCGTAGTCTTCCTGCAAGACGGCGAGCTGGCGGCCCTCACCCGCGACGGCGTGCAGACCTACCTGCTCGAGGGCGGCAGCCGGAACCCCGCGGTCGAGGAGCTCGAAGAGGATTGGGGCGACGCAGAGCTCGGAGACTTCCCGCACTACATGCTCAAGGAGATCTTCGAGCAGCCGGCCGCGCTCCGGCAGTGCCTGGGCGGCCGCGTGCTGGCTGAAGAGGGGTCGGCCAAGCTGGGCGGGCTCGACCTCACCCCGCGACAGGTGCTCGACGTCACCCGCGTGGGCTTCATCGGCTGCGGAACGGCCTACCACGCGTGCATGGTCGGCGCGGTCGCGGTCGAGCAGCTCGCGCGGTTGCCGGCCACGGCCGAGATCGCCAGCGAGTACCGCTACCGCAACCCGGTCATCGACCCGCGCTCGCTCAACTTCGCCGTGTCGCAGTCGGGAGAGACCGCCGACACGCTCGGCGCCGTGCGTGAGATCCAGCTCAAGGGCGGCGAGGTGATGGGGGTGGTCAACGTGGTGGGCTCGACCATCGCGCGCACCTGCGGCAAGGGCGTCTACCTGCACAGCGGCCCCGAGATGGCGGTGGCGTCCACCAAGGCGTTCACCAACATGATCGCGGCCTGCTACTTGTTCGCGCTCCAGATGGGTCGAACGCGCGCCCTCTCGCCGAGCGAGGGCAAGGCCTTCGCCGAGAGCCTCAAGGCCGCGCCCGACGCGGTCGAGCGCTACCTCGCCGACCCGGGCCCCATCCCGGCCGTCGTCGAGGCCGTGCGCGACGCCAAGATGTGCCTCTTCCTGGGGCGCGGGGTCTCGGCCGCGGTCGCCGCCGAGGGCGCTCTGAAGCTCATGGAGGTCGCCTACATCCCTTGCCTCGCCTACCCGTCGGGCGAGATGAAGCACGGCCCCATCGCGCTGCTCGAGCCGGGCAGCCCGGTCATCGTCATCGCCCCCGACGACCCGTACAAGGACAAGTCGCTGTCGAACCTGCAGGAGTGCAGAGCGCGTGGCGCCGTCATCATCCTGATCTCGACCGAGGGGTCGGACTGCGCCGAGATGGGCGACATCAACATCACCGTCCCCGCCTGCGTCCCCCTCATCAGCCCGCTGCTCACGGTGCTCCCGCTGCAGCTGCTGGCGTACCACGCGGGCCTGGCCTTGGGCCGTGACGTCGACCGGCCGCGCAACCTCGCGAAGTCGGTGACGGTCGAGTAGCGAAGGCCCGGCGGCTGCAAGCGGCCTGTCAGGTCGAAGGGCAGGGGAGAACCCCCCTCGACCGCCGCGGTCGACCTCACCAGGACGCGCGATGCCCGCGCGCCGCCCTGGAGAAGCCATGCCCCGCGACGCGGAACGACCGTCCTCCGATGGCAGCATGAACCTGCTGCCGATGATGAACCTGGTGACGCTGCTCATCCCGCTGCTGCTGATCGCCACCCAGTTCGCAGAGCTCGCCATCATCGACTCTTCGGTGCCCGGCATCGTCGGCCCGGTGGAGCCCAACCCCGAGCCGCCGCCGCTGCAGCTGCGGCTCGAGGTGGGCGGCGACGGGGTCCGCCTGGTGGGCGCAGAGCCGGTGCTGTCGCCCGACACCGGGGAGCCGTCGCTGGTGCCCTGCGCCCCGGGCTCGTGCGGTGGCCCGGAGAGCTACGACACGGCTGAGCTCTCTCGGCTGCTCGGGCTCGTGAAGGAGGCGCACCCCGCCGAGCGGACCGTGATCGTGCAGCCAGACGGGGGCGTGCCCTTCGACGTGCTGGTCGCGGTGATGGACGCGGCCCGCGGCGACAGCGCCGCCCCCCTCTTC
>JBDQIL010000007.1:0-16908 GCA_040264415.1 Myxococcota bacterium | reverse complement strand
GCTTCGACGCGCCCGCCCAGAGGCCCCCGGCACGTGGGCCGACCTCCCGGCCGGACCCGCCATCGAAGCCTGGGCCACGATCGCCCGACGTCCCGACGTCCCGCCAAATGACTGGGACGCCATCGAAGCGGCCCATCGGGGCACGCTGGCGGTCCCGCTGGTCCGGGGCGCGCGTCTGGCTGCGGTGGAGGCAGCCGCGGCCCAACCCGAACCGCTGGGCGAGGAGGGCATGCGCCTGTTGCCCTGGCTCGGCCCCGTGGTGATCGACGCCGCCCCCTTGCCCGCCGGCGCCAGGGGCCCGCTCGACTGGCTCAGCCGTGACCCCACAGCGGCTCAATCCGGCGCCCTGAAGGTGGCAGAGCGCGCGGTGCTGCTCGGCTGGCTGGATGACCCCAGCTTACCCGTGGCCGCCGCGGCCGATGCCCTGCAGCCCGGCGTCCACGATCGCCTCATCGACAGCCCGACCGGTGCGCTGTTGCTGGCTCGCGCCCAGGGCCAACGAGATGCCGAGGCCGGCGCCGCCGGCAAGCAGCTCCTCGAGCAGGCCACGTCCTACGCCCTCACGGCTGTGGCCGCAGACCGGGACAGCGAACAGGAGCGATGGCGGGCGACCCGCGCGGCCCTCCCCGAGCCCCTTCGAGCCGACCCGATCGCGACGCTGCTCGAGCAGGCCCTCCCCTTGCTCCAGGCTGACGCAGGCGACGACGCCTCCGCCAGCCTCGCCCTGATCA
This sequence comes from Myxococcota bacterium, assembly GCA_040264415.1. Taxonomy (GTDB): domain Bacteria; phylum Myxococcota_A; class UBA796; order UBA796; family UBA2385; genus M30B51. Next base: position 16,177 of record JBDQIL010000007.1, on the reverse strand, counting down.
CGCTCACCGCACAGCGCCTGCACGGTACCTGCTCCGACACGCCGTGCGAGGGCCTCGACCGGGTCTCGACCCTCGCGACCACCGAGCGCTGGTCCCCCGAGGCAGCAAGCCTCGCAGCCGCTTGGCGCGTCGTGGCCGGAAAGCAGGCGCTGGACAGCCTCGAGGTGACCCGCGAGCGGGTCGGGGTGCCGTCGGCGTGGCTCGATCTGGCCGACGTGCTCACGGGTACCGGCGGGGGGAGCGTGCGGCACACCCTCATCCGCACCCGCAGCCCCGACGCCACCACCTGGCTCGAGCTGTCTCGCCTCGCGGGCGGACGAGACGCGACCTCCTGGGACGAGGCCCACCGTGCCCTTCAAGGCCACCTGGGCCGGCTGTGCACCGCTGCCCTCAACGCCGAGGTCTCAGACGAACAGCGGCGGACCCTCGAGAGGATCCGCCGCCGAACCGAGTGACGCGCCGAGGTGCTCGGCGCGCCGACACGCTGACCCTCAGGAGCCGGTGCACTCGTAGTTGAGCTCGACCGTGTCGGTGCTGGTCGCGCCCATGCAGTCGGTGACCTCGAGCGTGACCTCCACCGTGGTGGTCGAGGTGGCGCCGTAGGTCGGCGTGGTGCCCGTGACGGTCACCGTGGGCTCCCAGGTGTCGTCGTCGGCGATCGAGGCCGAGGCGCTCCCGCTGGTGATGGTCCAGCTGGGGTCGGTCAGGTAGTCGCCATCCGGGTCGTACGAGCCGCTGCCGTCGAGGTCGAAGTCGTAGTCGCTGCACGCGTCACAGTCGTACGACACGCCGTAGCTGATCGGCTGGCAGGTCACCGAGGCCGAGTAGGTCTCGTCTTCGCCGGCGTTGGCGACCGGATCCGTGTTGAACGGCCGCTCGGTGATGTTGACCGCGACGCTGCTGGGCTGCGAGTACTCTTCGCCGTTGTAGACGGTGAGAGTGAACACGTAGGAGCCAGCGACGTCAGGGTAGAACACGGGGCTCACGTCGGACGTGGCGTCGATGTCGGAGGTGTCGAGCGCCGACCCCGAGGGGGCGCTGGTCAGCTCCCACTCGTAGGTCAGGCCGAGGCCCGCCGAGTCGAAGGACCCCGAGCCGTCGAGGTACAGCGTGTCGCAGGTGTACAGCGAGCTGCTGCTGTCGTACCCCGCGACCGCCGTGGGCCAGCAGTAGGGGTTGTCTTCGGAGGGCGTGCCGCGGTCGGCGATCGCGTACTCGTCGGCCCAGACGGACTTGCCCGCGCACCAGTAGTCGCCGGTGTCGTTCAGGGTCGCGTCTACGTAGACCGGGTCGAGCGACATGGAGGAGCCAGCCGGATCGGGGAAGGTCGCGCCGTCGTCCCACTCGATCAGGTCGAGGGTGACGCCATCGGCTTCGACCACCAGACCGTCGGACTCGTTGGAGAGACCCAGGTCTTCGTGATCGTAGGGGTAGTCCACCAGCAGGTGGCCGTTGGTGTCCATCTCAGGGTTGGTGCCGAAGATGAAGTAGTCACCCGGCTCGAGCAGCAGCGCGGACGAGGCCCGGACCTGGTGCCAGTCGTCGTCCACCGTCGAGGAGAGGATGAGACCGTTGACCGCGACCGCGCGGCCGGAGGCGTTCCACACCTCGAACCACTCGCCGTCGGGATCGTTGACGGCGGCCGGGTTGTTCATCACCTCGGTGATGACCAGGTCGCCCTCGGCCCACAGCCCCTCGTCGATCAGCCAGTCGCAGTCGTTGTCGATGAGGTCATCCATGACCTCTTCGTTCTCGGGGTTGATGGTCGGGTCGGTGTCGTCGCAGTCTTCGGCGCCCTCTCCGTCGGGATCACAGCCCGAGTAGCCGTCGCCGTCCTCGTCGAAGCCCTCGTCGATCTCGCCGTCGCCATCGTTGTCGATGCCATCGCAGATCTCGACGGAGGAGCAGTCGATCACGCCGTCACCGTCGATGTCTTCCCAGCCCTCGTCGACCTGGCCGTCGCCGTCGTTGTCGAGGCCGTCACACTCTTCGGTGTCCAAGCAGTCGGCGATGTTGTCGTTGTCGGTGTCCGGGAAGCCCTCGTCCACCACGTTGTTGCAGTTGTTGTCGATGCCGTCGCAGTCTTCGGCGCGACCTGGGTAGAGGTCGGCGTTGGCGTCGTCGCAGTCACCCGAGGCCTCGCTCCAGCCGTCTCCGTCGTTGTCCTGGAGCTCGGCATCCGGATCATCGGGGACCGCAGGAGTCGCGGAGTCTTCATCCCCAGGGGTGACCTTGTCGTCGCAGCTCATTGCGAACGCAGCGCAGAAGGACAATCCCAGTGCGAACAGGCGGGGGTTGGTCATGTGATCCTCGGAGACGGTGACGAGATTCGGTTTGGCAGGCCGAGCGGCTGTCAATGGAAGGTCAAGGTACCAAGGGATTGGGCCTACCGGCAACTCGATTGTGACACGAGCCGCCACAGTGACGGCCGATCCGACGAGTCCACCGCTCCGGATGCCAGAGATCCCGCGTGGCTTCCGGCGATCGGATCATCTCGCGGGATGTCGAGCGCCGAGGGGTTGACAGGTCCCGCGCGGGTTCATAAACAGCGTGCGCTGCCGGGGCAGAGGTCGTTCAGCGAACTTCCCCTTGCATCTCCGAGCCGCATCAAATAGGCCGAGTGCGCTGTGCGGGAGTAGCTCAGTTGGTAGAGCACCAGCTTGCCATGCTGGATGTCGCGGGTTCGAATCCCGTCTCCCGCTCCACTACTCCGAGACGCCATCCCCCCGGGTGGCGTCTCTTCGTTTGCTGCCTATCGAGGCCGTGGATCCACCGATCGACGCCGTGGATCCGCAGACGGCCGACCCACGAGCTGGAGGGCGCGCACCGGTGTCAGTCGGCCGCGCGGCCGTCCACGAAGCTCCGCCCCTTCCAGCGCGCGCGCACACCGAAGACAGAACGAAGCAGGATCGCGATGAGCACGACGTTCGCGACGGGATGCGCCCAAGCGATCGCGCCAGAGCGGCCGTCGCGCCGCTCAATCCGCCACCGGAAGGCGATCTGAACCGCGCACAGCGCCCCGAGCCAGGCGGTCCATCCCCAGCCGGGGACCGTCCACCCCCACACCAAGCGCGCCCCCACAGCGGCGACGACGGCGACGTAGGGGAGCAAGGTGCCGACCACGATGAAGAGCACCGCGCCCAGACCCACCCCGGGGCGACGCCCCATGCCTTCGTAGAGGTTCTTGGAGTAGCCGGCGAAGATCTCTCCCAACGACCGGGAGAGCCGGACGCGGAACAGCCAGGGGGCGACGCGCAGCCCGATCGCCTGCCCGCGTCGCTTGAAGCACTCCGCGAGGCGAACGTCGTCGAGGATCTGATCCTTGATGGCGGCGTGCCCGCCGACCGCGTCGTAGCCCTCCCTGCGGACCAGGATGAGCTGGCCGTTGGCGAACGCCTCGGGGGCGCCCGGATCGTTGACGCGATCGAGATCGACCGCGCCGCGAATGAACCAGCCCACCGTGGGGATGACGACCCGCTCCCAGAAGCCCACCAGCTCCCAGGTCGCGAAGATCGAGAGCAGCTGAAGCGAGCGGCTGTCGAGCTCGGCCACCAACACCCGCACCGCCGCAGGGTGGATGCGGACGTCGGCGTCGAGGAAGAGCAGCATGCCTGCCCGCGCCTCTCCGGCGGCGCGGGCACAGGCCCAGGCCTTGCCTGCCCACCCCGCTGGGGGCTCGGTGCCCGCGACGATGCGCAGGCGGGGGTCACCCGCGGCGGCCGCGCGGGCGGCGTCTGCGGTCCCGTCGGTGGAACGATCGTCGACCAGCACGACCTCGAGGTCGGGCCACTCGCTGTCGAGCGCCGCGCGCACGCAGGCGCCGATGTTGAGCGCCTCGTCGCGAGCGGGGATGCAGATCGAGACCGTCGGTCCGGTCTCCGGCGGCCCGTGGTCGGGGATGCGCAGGACCCAGTCGCGGCCCCAGCGGGGCACGCCGATCAGCAGGCCGAGCCACATCAGGGTGAGCAGGCCGAGGTAGCCGCCGGCCAGCAGCGCGCTCAGCGCGGGGTCGCCCCAGAGGTTCATGGGCGCCCCCTCACATGGGCTCCAGCCGGCCGTCGCGCACCGTCACCGCACCGGAGAGCCCGTCAGGGATGCGGCGAACGATGTCGCCAGGCGGGGGAAAGACCGACACGCCGGGCGGGATGCAGCGCCCCGGCGCGACCGCGACGTTGGCGGCCACCACGCTCCCCTCCCCCACACACACGCCGGCCAGCCCGAGGGGGGCGGGCCGAAGCGCGCCCGCGGCCTGCACCCGCACGCCCCCTTGGCCGAGGGCCTGGTCCATCAGGGTGCCGGTGCGCTTGACCGTGGCGTCGCGGTCGAGGACCCCGAGCTGCACCACGCCGCCCAGGGCCGCGCGCGGGCCGAGCACGCTGTACTTGGCCATGGCCTGCCGTTGCACCCGCGCCCCGGGTGCCAGCACGCATCCCTCGACCAGGGCGAGGTCCTCGACAGCGGCCGCGTCGGCGAGCACCGACGCGCGCACGACCGCGCCGGCGCCGATGGTGACGTTGTCGCCCAGCCAGCACCCCTCGACCACCGCGCTCGGATGACTCGAGACGTCGCGACCCACGCGGTTGAGCTTCGACCCGACCCGCAGGGGCTGCACCGACCCGGCGCGAAGGGTCGCCCAGAAGAGGCGCCAGGCCACCTCGGCCACGTTGCGGCCCGCGAGCTGACGCCAGAGGAACGGGGCGAGCCCGAGCAAGTTGGCCCAGAGCAGCTGCAGCCAGTGGGCCGTCGGCAACACGAGCTTCTCGGTGAGGGGGAGCTCGAGCACGTCAGCGCCAAACTGGGATCGCGGAACCGGCAGCTCGATGAGGCGCTCGGCGGGGTCGAATTCGACCGGCCGCGCCGCGGCGAGTCGTTCGACGGTCACCGGGCCACCAGGCGCCAGCCACGCGAGCAGCACCGGCTCGGCGCCGAAGGCGAGCTGGGAGGCGAAGCCGCCGGCGCGCCCCCCGGTGACCCAGCGAATGTCTTCGCCCATCTCAGCGCCCTTCTCCACCAGCGCAGCGACCGCCTGAAGGGTGATCGCGGCGTCGGACCGAACGACCACGCGCGCCAGCGCTTCGCCGGGGTCACCCTCGGCGGGGCGGACCCCCGCCTCGATGAGCGCCCGCTCCTGTCGCTCGCGCAGGGGCAGCCCCAAGAAGGGTGCCTGACCCACCGGGCCCGCGAGGCCCTCGAGCGTCACGGGTTCGGGGGACCAGACCCCGACCACGCCGTCTCGCGCGCGCATCACCACAGCGGGTAGACCCGGACCGGCAGCGAGGCCGGATCGGAGACCCCGGGCACCGGCAGCGGTTCGAAGGCGGCCTTCACCGCCTTGACCGCAGCGTCGTGCATGTCAGGGCGCGCCATGGGGTCGATGTGGACGACGAGGTACCGCACGCCGCGCGCCTTGGCCGCGCCACCCGCCTTCACCCGAAAGGCCTCGGGGGGCTCGGTCGAGAAGGTGAGCAGCGCCTTCCACACCCGCTGCCCGGCCTGGTTGTTCGGGAAATTGAGCGTCCCAGCCACCGCCTTGTGGTGGATGCTCTGCTCATAGAGGTAGGGCCGCCCACCCACCAGCGGGAAGTTGAGCACCGCCCCCGGAGGCGCCGACGCCAAGGCCTCGATGGCCGGAGGCGGGGTGGCGTCGGCGGTGTCGGGCAGCGAGCCGAGGGGCGAGACCAACCGGATCTCCAAGAGGACGGCTGCGGCGATCGCCCCCACCAGCCAACGCCGGCCGGGCATCCTCCGCGCGAGGACGGCTCCGTAGCCCACTGCCGCGAGCAGCGCCCCCATCAGCGCGGGGCCCAGAGCCAGCCGGTAGAGCAGAGACAAGGAAGAGAAGCCGGGGAGCCGCTCCACCAAGAAGAAGGGCATGGGCACCGCGCGGTCGCCCATCACGATGACCGGGCTGCCCTGTGAGACCAGCACCGGCCCGAGCGACAGCGCCAACGCCGTGCCGCCGGCGAGCCACGCGAAGAGGGGGCCTCGACCCCGCCGGGCCGACAGCGCCGCGCCCAGCAACATCACCCATCCCAGATAGGTGCAGTGCAGGAAGTTCTCGTTGTACCGAGAGCTCGTGCGAAAGTCGGGGGACCGGAAGTCGCCGCCGCGCACGAAGCCGACCGGGTCGGCCGGACCGGTGGTGCGCCGAACCCCGTTCAGCTCTTGGGCGTGCTTGATGCCGACGAGGTTGGTCTGGGCCGTAGCGCCCACTTGAAAGGCCTTGGCCGCTGGAGCCACGAGGGCGAGGCCCAAGACCAGGGCACCGGCGCGAGCGGCGAGGTGGCGCCGCCAAGGCTGGCCGCCAGGCCCCACCACACACACAAAGCCGACCGCCAAGAACGCGACCACCCCAGCGTACCAGCTCGCGACAGCGGCCGGCAGCAGAAGCGCCCCTGCCAAGAGCGTGCGCCCGACTCCGCCCTGCGTCGCCGCGCGGTAGGCAGCCCACACCGCGAGGGCGGCCCACCCGCCGTTGAACGACTCGCTGGTGCCGTTGTGGACCGCGCTCAACAACACCGGCGCTGAGGCGTAGGCCACGCCCGCGATCCAAGCGCCGTCGCGGGCATGGGGCAGGTCGGGCAGCCGCTGCTCGAGCACGGCATCGGCGAGGAGGTGGGCCCCCACCCCCGCGAGCATGAGCCGCCACCACACCAGCGCCGTGTAGGTGAGCGGCGTGTCGAGCAGCGGCAGCAACGGCGCGGTGAAGATCACCCCCAGGGGATCGGAGACCAGCAGGGTCCCGCCCTGGGGATGGTTGAGCAGCCGGGCCTGGTAGGGCAGCTCGCCCGCCCACAGCCCCTCGGCGGCAAACCAGAAGCTCCAGAGGCTGTTCCAGAGGTCGGTGCGGGCGGCCCCCGGCACGCCATGGCCCAGCTCGAGCGCGGCGGGCCACGTGAGCGCCACCGCGAGCCCGAGGTAGACCGCCGCGAGCACCAGCACCTTGCGCACCACGAGCCTCCCGTCTCGCCCGACCCGCGCCTTCGCGGAGGGCGACGGCGTCCTAACCGACGCGGAGGCCCGCACTGGGGAAGGTGCGGTACAGTCTCGGGGTCGACGCGGCCCACCGCATCCAGGAGACCCCATGCCTCGCACCGCTCTGTCCGCTCTGACCGCCGTCCTCGGCCTCGCTCTGCTCTCGCCAGCCGCCCTGGCCAAGAAGAAGAAGAAGGACAAGGGCGCCGACGCGCCCGCCGCTGCAGGCCCCGACCTGAGCGCGATGCAGGTGCCCGACGACAAGGCCAGCCGCGAGTTCGCCGAGAATCTCGTGCGCATCGAGATCAATGACTTTCGACCGAGCGACGGTGGCGGCGCCAAGTTCGAGTACACCTCGCTCGGCTTCGCCCCGGACAACAGCTGGAAGGCCGCCGGCTACATCGAGATCCAAGACGAGCGCATGGAGTGCACCGAGTCGGGCACCTGGTCGATGGAGACCGCGGAGAGCACCAAGACCGCCACCATCAGCTGGACCCTCGCCAAGACCGACTGCCCGGGCCGCGAGGCGGGCGGCGAGACGCGCGCAGAGGTCACGCTGGGCAAGTCCGGCTTCGAGAACATCAAGTTCCGATAGGCTGACCGCTCAGGTGCGCCGCGGGGCGAACCGCTCCACCAAGCCCAGAGCGGCGCGGTAGCCGTCGAGGGCAGCGCTGACGATCCCTCCGGCGTAGCCGGCCCCCTCCCCCACCGGGAGCAGGTCGGCGACGGTGGTCGAGCTGCGATCTTCTCCGCGTAGAAATCGCAGCGGAGCCGTGGTGCGTGTCTCGGGCGCGATGAGCACCGCGTCGGGCCCAGCGAAGCCCGGCAGACGCCGATCGAAGTGCCGGAGCGCTGCGATCATGCCCTCGATGATGGGCGCGGGCAGGACGGCGCGCAGATCGGCGGGGGTCACCCCGTTCGTGTAGCTGGTGCGCCCGAGCTCGGCGGTCTCGCGCCCCTCGAGCAGGTCCTGCACGCGCTGGGCCGGGGCCCGAAACGCCCCGCCGCCCGCGTCGAAGGCGCGCGCCTCGATGGCGTCTTGGAAGCGCACACCAGCCAGGGGATCGTCCCCCGGAAAGTCCTCGGGGCGAACCTCAACGATGACGGCGCTGTTGGCCCAGAAGGCGCGCCGCTTCGAGTAGCTCATGCCGTTGACCACCACACGACCCGGGTGATTCGTGGCCGCGACGACGGTGCCACCAGGGCACATGCAGAACGTGTGTGCGCGCCTCGGGGACGGGGCGCCCTTGCGGGCGGGAGGTCGAGACGTGAGCCGGTAGCTCGCAGGGGGGAGGTCGCCGCGGACGTCGCCATAGCGTGCTTGATCGATGAGGCGCTGCGGGTGCTCGACCCGCGCGCCCACGTGGATGGGCCGAACCTCGGCGGCAGCGCCGGCGTCGAGCAGGGCCTGCCAGGTGTCGCGGGCCGAATGACCGGTGGCGACGATGACCGGCCCGCCGCGAAGCTCGGTGCCATCGGCGAGGGTGACCCCGACACATCGCCCGCCCTCCACCAAAAAGCCCGTGGCCGCGCTGTGAAAGCGCACCTCCGCGCCAAGTTCGCGCAGGCGCGCCCGCAACCGCGGGAGGATCGCGCGGATGCGATCGGTGCCGAGATGTGCCCAGCCCTCTTCGAGGATCTCCGGATCCGCACCCATCTCGACGAGGGCTCGGAACACGTAGCCGAGATCCCCGTCGCGCCGCCGGGTGTAGATCTTGCCGTCGGAGAAGGCGCCAGCGCCCCCCTCGCCGAAGACCACGTTGGTCTCAGCGTCGAGCTCGCCATGGCGCCAGAAGCGCCGGACAGCGTGGTGTCGATCTTCGACCGGTCCGCCGCGCTCGAGCAGGACGACCGGCGCGCCCGCCTCGGCCAGGCGCAGGGCGGCGAACAGGCCCGCAGGCCCGGCGCCGAGCACGATGGGCCGCACGTCGGCAGGCCAGACCTGGCGGGGCACCGGCGGATCGGGAGCGACCTCGGCGAAGCGAGCGTCGTCGCGGTCGGTCCAGGCGCGCACCCCGTGGGCCCCGCGAGACAGGGCCGCGGCCTCATCGGCGGCCGACAGGGTGACCTGGTAGTTGGCGAACCAGAGCGGGGGGCGCCGCCGCCCGTCCACCGACCGCTTGACGAGCTCCCAGCCGAGCACGCGGTCGGCGGGCACGGCGAGGCGTTCAGCCAGCGCGGGCGAGGGGTCGGCGTCGGGACCCGGCCACGGGATGTTGGCGACGAGCAGGGACATGGCCGCGCCTCTATCGGGTTCGGACCCGGTGCGGAGGCGTCCGGCCCGCGCGCGTGGTCGCCCATGGGGCCTGTGTTACGGGGCCAGCCCGCAACCGCCCGAGCCTACGGGTTCGGCCCCATCGCTATCGAGGTGAATCATGGCCACTCGCGTCGCCATCAATGGTTTCGGCCGCATCGGCCGGGGCGTCCTCCGCTCTGCCTGGAACGACCCCGAGATCGAGTTCGTCCACATCAACGACCTGACGAGCATCGACACGCTCGCCCACCTGCTCGAGTTCGACTCGGTGCACGGCCGCATGAAGGCCGACATCTCGGTCGAAGACGGCGCGATCGTCATCGACGGCACGCGCATCCCGGTGACCGCCGAGCGCGATCCCGCCAACCTGCCGTGGGGCGAAGCCAAGGTCGATGTGGTGCTGGAGTGCACCGGCGTCTTCCGCAAGCGAGCCGGCGCCACCAAGCACCTCGACGCGGGCGCCAAGCGCGTCATCATCTCCGCCCCAGCCGTCGACCCCGACGCCACGGTCGTGATGGGGGTCAACGACGACATCCTCGAGCCGTCGCACCGCATCATCTCGAACGCGTCGTGCACCACCAACTGCCTGGCGCCGGTCGCCGCAGTCCTCGACCGCGCCTTCGGCATCGAGGCCGGCCTGATGGTCACGGTGCACTCCTACACCATGGACCAGTGCCTGCTCGACGCCCCGCACAAAGACCTGCGGCGCGGCCGCGCGGCTGCCGTCAACATCGTGCCCACCTCGACGGGCGCCGCGAAGGCCGTCGGCCTGGTGCTGCCGCAGCTCAACGGCAAGCTCAATGGCTACGCGATCCGCGTGCCCACGCCCAACGTGAGCCTCGTCGACCTGACCGTCCAGACCCGCGAGCCCGTCACCGTCGAGGCCGTCAACGCGGCCCTGCAGGCTGCCGCCGATTCAGGCCCGCTCGCGCAGGTGCTCGACGCCACCCACAAGCCGGTCGTCTCCTCCGACATGATCGGCGCTGCCGCATCGTCCACCGTCGACCTCGAGCTCACCCAGGCCATGGGCCCGAAACTCGCCAAGGTGGTGACCTGGTACGACAACGAGTGGGGCTTCAGCAGCCGCATGGTGGATCTGGTGAAGCGCCTCGCCGAGCTGGAGCAGGGATGAGCATCCCATACGTAGACGAGCTCAACCTGAGCGGCGACACCGTGCTCGTCCGGGTCGACTTCAACGTCCCGCAGGAGAAGGGGCGCGTCACCGACGACACCCGCATCCAGGCGGCCCTGCCCACCATCCGGTACCTCCGCAACCGGCGCTGCCGCGTCGTGCTGTGCAGTCACCTCGGCCGGCCCAAGGGTCGCGCAGAGCACCGCTTCACCCTCGAGCCGGCTGCTGCGCGCCTCGCAGAGCTCCTCGACGCCGAGATCGTCTTCTCCCCGGCCACATCTGGCGAGGAGGTCGAGCAGCTCGCGCGCGACCTCGCTCCCGGCGGCGTGATGGTGGTCGAGAACCTGCGCTTCCACGCAGGCGAAGAGGCCAACGACGACGCCTTCGCGGCGCAGCTCGCTCGACTGGGGCCGGTCTTCATCAATGACGCGTTCGGGGCCATGCATCGGGAGCACGGATCGATCGTCGGGGTCACCAACCACGCCGAGCAAGTGGCCGCGGGCATGCTCGTGCGGGCCGAGCTCGAGGCCCTCACCCGACTGAGTGAGCAGCCCGCGCGGCCCTTCGTCACGGTCCTCGGCGGCGCCAAGGTCTCCGACAAGATCGGCGTCTTCGAGAGCCTCGCCCGGCGGGCCGACGCGCTGCTCATCGGCGGCGCCATGGCCTACACCTTCCTGGCCGCGAAGGGAGAACCTGTGGGCGACTCCCGGGTGGAAGCAGACAAGCTGCTCCTCGCGAAGCGACTCCTCGAGCGCTGCGAGGAGAAGGGCGTTCGGGTGCTGCTCCCCACCGACCATGTGGTCGCCCGCGAGCTCTCCGCTGACGCCGAGACCCGCGTGGTGCAGACCCTCGAAGACGGCTGGATGGGCCTCGACATCGGCCCTGAGACCCGCGAGCGCTTCGCCGCCGAGCTCAAGGACGCGAAGACCATCTTCTGGAACGGGCCCATGGGCGTGTTCGAGATGGCGCCCTTCGCTGCGGGCACCCAGGAGGTCGCCGAGGCGATGGCCGCAAGCAGTGGCTACACCGTGGTGGGCGGCGGCGACAGCGCGGCTGCAGCCGCCCGATTCGGGGTGGCTGACCAGATGAGCCACGTCTCGACCGGCGGCGGGGCCAGCCTCGAGTACATCGAGGGCAAGGAGCTCCCGGGCATCAAGGCGCTGCGCGCCCGGAGGAGCTGAGCCATGGCCCGCCGACTCTTCATCGCCGGCAACTGGAAGCTCCATAAGGGCCCCGACGAGGCCGCCGCGCTGGCGAGCCAATTGGCCGCCAGGCTGCCCTCAGACGGCGCGATCGACATCGCCGTGTTTCCGCCGTTCATCAGCATTCCCGCGGCTCTACAGGCTCTCCAGGGCGCCGCGGTCGACGTCGGAGGCCAAGACCTCTTTGCGCAGTCCGAGGGAGCCTTCACCTCCGCCGTCGCCGGGCCCATGCTTCGGCAGGCGGGGTGCGCGCGGGTGCTGGTTGGCCACTCCGAACGACGCAGCCTCTTCGGCGACACCGATGAAGAGGTGTGCGCGAAGCTCCGCGCCGCGCTCGACGCAGGCCTCCTCCCCATCCTGTGTGTGGGCGAGACGCTCGACCAGCGAGACGCTGGGACCCATGTCGAGGTGGTCCAGGCTCAGATCGATGCAGCCCTCGCGGGGCTGGCGCCCGACCAGCTGTCCGGAATCACGCTCGCCTACGAGCCGGTCTGGGCGATCGGGACCGGGCGAACGGCCTCCCCCGACCAAGCCCAGGCCATGCACGCGGCCATCCGGGCGGGCCTCTCAGCTCGCTTCCCGGCCTTCGTCGCTCAGGAGACCCGGATTCAGTACGGCGGAAGCGTCAAGCCCGGCAACGCCGCCGAGCTGCTCTCACAACCCGACATCGACGGGGCCTTGGTGGGTGGCGCGAGCCTTGACGCCGACGCCTTCGCGAGCATCGTAGAGGCGGCCCAGGCAGTCAGCCGTTAGACCCGCCGGGATGCGCGCCGACCGGTGGCACCCGCCGCCCGAGAGCGCGCCGCCCCATCCGGGCCCACTGGGCCCACGAGAGGATCACCCATGCAGCTGTTCATCACCATCGTCCACGTGCTGCTCAGCCTGTCCCTCATCCTGATCATCCTGTTGCAGCCGGGCAAAGAGGGCGCGGCCGTCCTCGGCGGTGGCGGCGGTGGCAACCAGATGTATGGACCACGCGGGCAAGCCAACTTCCTCGGCCGAGCCACCACCCTCGTCGCAGCGATGTTCATGGTGACCAGCATCACGCTGGCCTACCGCAGCAGCGAGCGCACCCAGGCTGGCACGGGGAACCTCGAAGACGTGATGAAGGAGCTCGACGCCGAAGAGGCGAGCGCACCCGCTCCTTCGATGGTCACCCCCCCGGCGCCCGCCCTGCCCGCGCCGACCCAGGTGAACGACGCAGCAGCCCCAGAAGCCGACGGCACCACCCCCGAGGCACCTTCGAGCGCCGGCGACAACACCGGCGACAACGCCGACGACAACGCGCCCGAAGCCGGAACCGACAACGCCACTGAGGGCGACGCCCCCAGCACGGCGCCCGCCGGCGATGCGGCTCCTCCCGCAGAGTGATCGACAGCGTTTGACAGCGTGGCGAATCAAGAATAACACGGCAGAGCAAATGCGCGGATGGCGGAATTGGTAGACGCGCTAGGTTGAGGGCCTAGTGGCCACTGCGGCTGTGGGGGTTCGATTCCCCCTCCGCGCACCACCTCAAAACTTTGGGAGCCGCAGCGTCACCGCTGCGGCTCTCATCGTTTCAATCCTGCTGGGCTTCCGAGACCGCGCATCTGGCCCCCGCACCGCCGAACCCAGACGGGGATCCCGACGACGCCCACCGGCAACCGGCCCCGGCGTGTTGGCGATCGCGTAGAGCCGCGTCCAGACGGTCCAACCCGCGCGCGACGCCCATCGGTGCGACCTGCATCTGGGCCCCACCGGTGAACGCCGCTGTGGGCGCCCACCGGTGAACGGCGCGCCCGCCGCTCAGGCTGACCCTGGGTCGTCACGCGCCTTGGCCTTGGCGGCGGCCCGCTCCTTGGCCTCCTTGAGGCGGTAGCTCTCGCCGTCGATCTTGACGATCTCCGACCGGTGGACGAGGCGGTCGACCAGCGTGACGACACAGGCCGCGCTCGCGAAGACCTGGTTCCACTCGGCGAAGGGCTTGTTGGTGGTCACGACGATGGGCCGCCCCAGGGCGTAGCGCCGGGTGACCACCTCGAACAGCAGGTCGGCGTGGCGGTTTCCGTAGGACAGGTAGCCGACCTCGTCGATGCACAGCAGGGCGGGTCGGCACAGCCGCGACAACCGGCGCTGCAAGCCGCTGGCGCTGTCTTCGGCGGCCAGGCCTGTTCAGCATGGCGCTCGCTGTGGTGAAGGCGGCCGTGTGGCCGGCCAGCAATGCCGCGTGGGCGAGGTTCTTGGCCAGCAGGGTCTTGCCGACGCCGTTGGGGCCGACCAGCACGACGTTGGCCTGCTCGTCCAGGAAGCGCAGGCGAAACAGGTCCTCGACCAGCGGCCGGTCGATGGTCCTGGGCCAATTCCAGGAGAAGTCCGCCAGCGGCTTGAAGCGACCCAGCTTGGCGTTGCGGATGCGGCGCTCCAGGCTGCGACGGCCGCGCTCGGCCTCCGCGACGTCCAGCAGCCAGGGCAGCCAGTCGGCGTCGCGGACCTCATCGAAGTGCAGCGCCAGACCGTGCAGACCGAGGGAATCGGCGCGCTCGCGCAGGCCGGTGTGGGGCGTGGGCTCAGGCATCGGGGCCTCCGTCGATGGCGTCGTAGGTGTTGAGGCTGTGGGGTGTGACGTGAAGCTGCCGGACGCGGGGATCGTCGGGCAGCGAGACGGCGACGGGCGGCGGCGCGCCGGCCTGCTGGGCGCGGCGCTCCAGCACTTGGCGGACGGCCGCGACGTGCAAGGCGTCGGCGGCCAAGGCCTCGTCCACGGCGGCGCGCACGGCCTGCGCACCCCAGGTGTCCAGCAGGCGCAGCAAGGCGGCGACCGCGCTGCCTAGGTTGTGGCCGCGCCGGGCCGCGCCCTCCAGCAGCTCGGCGCTGCGGGGGACGGCGTGGTGCAGGCGGTCCTGGCCGCGGCCCACCCGGCCCTCGCGCTTGGCCTTCACCAGGGCGGTGATGTGGTCGGGGTCCTCGATTTGCGCGCCCTTGTCGAAGCTGCGCATGTGCTCGGCGACGACGCGGTCGCCGATGGCCAGCCGCACCACCTCGGGGGTCGCCCACACGGTGACGCGACGGCGGACGTGTTCGTGGGGGAGGCTGTAGTCGTTGCCGTCGAAGCGGGCGTAGGGCTGCTTGCCCACCTTGACCTCCTTGCGGTCGTGGGTGGGGAAGTGGTCGTCGGGGAAGTCCAGCAGGCGGCGCTTCTCGTCGTCCCAGGCCTGTCGCACCAGGCGGGTGTCGTCGCCGGGGCACTTCCGGGCGGCGGCGACCTCGGAACTCCATCGGGCGGCCTGCCGGTTGAGGTCCTCCAGGTCGTCCCACTGGATTGCGGGCCAGAACGACGCGCGCAGGTAGCGGATGGTGCGCTCCACGCGGCCCTTCTCGTTGCCGCGGCAGGGGGCGACCGGCCTCGGCTCGTAGCCGTGGTGCGAGGCGAACTCGAGCAGCGTCCTGCTCCACAGCGGGGATGGAAGCGGATCGCGTCGCCTCGGCGCTCCAGCACGGCGGTCTTGAGGTTGTCGTACAGCACACGGCGGGGGACGCCGCCCAGGGCGTCGAAGGCCTCGGCGTGGCCGTGCAAGAAGCTGCCGAGACGCTGGTCCCAGTAGAAGCGCACAAACGGCATGCGGGACCAAGACAGCACCCGGTGTGGAGCACCATCACGAAGGCCGACAGCAGCCGGGTCGCGCGGCCGACCTGCACGCGGCCGAAGTGGCCCCAGTCCACCTGGGCCTCCTCGCCAGGCAGGGTGCGCAGGCGCAGGTAGGCCTCGGCGGGCTTGCGCGGCCGCAGGCCGCTGACGATGCGACGGAAGTGGTCGGGGCCGCCGGGGTAGCCGCGCTCGGCGACCATCCGGTGCAGGCGGCTGGCCGGCAGGGTCGGGTACTTCTCGAGGGTCTCGTGGATGAACGGCAGGTAGGGGTCCACCATGGACGCCCGTGGCTGCTTCGGCACGGCGACGCCGCCGCTGTGCAGCACGCGCCGCACGGTGCTGTGGTGGATGCCGCACTGGCGCGCGATGGTGCCCACCGTCCACTTCTCGACGAAGTGGAGCCGGAGGATGCGCTCCTCGAGGTCGGGGGGGATCATGCCTCACCTCGCGGGAGGGCCGCGGCCGCGGTGGTGTGGACGCAGGAAGTGGCGCCTCGCGAAGGGGGACAGGGCGCGCTGGCAGTGACGGCAGCGAAGCGCGGCGATGCTGGGGACGGAGGGAGGGTCATGCGTGAGCTCCTGGCGCCGGCCGTCGGTGACCGGTCGCGCCGAGGACCCTGTCTGTGCCTGCGCTTCGGCGGAACCCTGGTGCGTCATCTTCGCTGCGCGCCGCTCGAGGTACCGCTGCTGTCGTGCGGCGTGGTTGGCGCGGCCTGATGGCGTCGCCTGGTACCGGCGACCACTCCGCTGACGACTCTGGCGGCGAGCTGGAATGGCGCACCCGGGGCCGCAGTACCGGTTGCCTCGATCACACCATCGGCAGACCCGCACGAGGCGGCGGCAGCGGGCGCAGTTGTAGATCCGGTGAGAGCGGCCCGCGGGGGGGGGCCCACGCCCCCGCCACCGGGTGACAGCCACCGTGGTCCACACAGTGTTGGTGCGGGGCCGCGAGGGCCTGGAGTTGCACCTCCCGGCCCTCACCTTCAGGGG
>JBDQIL010000006.1:0-17458 GCA_040264415.1 Myxococcota bacterium | reverse complement strand
GGCAGCCTCCTCATCCTCGGGCCCCAGCGTCCCCGCCCCAACCTGGCGGCGGCGCTGGTCGAAGCCGGCGCGTCCGGCCCCATCGGGGTGGTCACGGCTGGCTGGCGGCACGCGGAAGCCGATCTGGCGCCCCTGCGCCGCGACCTGCCCTTCGAGCCGGTGTCGCTGCCGCTCTACGGCTGGTTCGATCGCGTGATGAACGACGTGCCGGAGCTGCGCGAGGCCTACCGCCTGCGGCAGGCGCGGGTGCTCGCCATGAAGTCGCTGTACCGGGTCCGGCTGTCGCTCGCCTTCCAGGCGGTGCTGCGGGTGCACAAGAGCGCCACGGGCTTCGACGATCTCGATCAGGCGGCCTTGCTCGACGCGGTCGAGGTGCTGCGGGCCCTCGACGCGGGCGCCGCGCAGGCCTGCGACGACATCCGCGCGGAGTTCCCGATGGTGGGCCCCGATCACCCGGCGGTGCGGCCGCTGCACGACGAGCTGGTGTCGCTGCTGTCCACCTGCAACAGCCTCGCCATCGCGGGCGGCCACGTGGCGGTGCTGCTCAACCGCATCCGCTTCTTCGGCCTCGACCGACTGCTCGAAGGCTTCTTGGCCCGGGGGGGCGTGCTGGCGGCGTGGTCGGCGGGCGCCATGCTGCTGGGGCCGCGGGTGGTGCTGTTCTACGACGACCCCCCCGAGGGCCCCTCCGAGCCCGAGGTGCTCGATCGCGGCCTGGGCCTGTTCGCCGATCGGCTGCTGTTTCCGCACGCCCGCCGGCGCCTCCGCACCGACGATCCCGCCCGGCTGCGGCTCTTGCGCGCCCGCTTCGGCAAGTGCCTGGGCCTCGAGAACGGCGCGTGGGTCGAGATTCGAGACAGCGGCTTCGCCGATCGCAGCGCGCCGGGATCGCTGCTGGTCCTCGCACCCCCGGCGGCGCCATGAGGGAGATCCGAGCCCTGGTGGAGCGGCTGCGGTCGGGCGACGGCAGCGCGAACGACGCGCTGACCGCCTTCCGAGACGAGCACGACTTCCCACTGGTGGACGGCAACGTCGCCACCTTCTTCTTCTGGGACGGCCAGCCGGTCGACGCCATCTACCTGCTGCACTGGGTGCACGGCCTCGAGTCGCGGCAGGAGTACATCCGCCTGCCCGGCACCGACGCCTTCTTCCTCCAGGTCGACCTGCCCATCTCCGGTCGGGTCGAGTACAAGCTCGAGCTGCATCGGGGCGGGCAGAAGGCCTGGATCCGCGACCCGCTCAACCCCCGGGCGGCCCGCGACCCCTTCGGCGCCAATTCGGTGCTGCCCATGCCCGGCTACCAGGTCCCGGCCTGGATCGAGCCCGAGCCGGGCGTGCGACGCGGGTCGATGGAGGGCTTCGTGCTGCGCTCCGCGGTGTGGGGCGACGAGCGCGAGATCCGGGTGTACCTGCCCCCCGAGTACAAGCCGCAACGGTCGTACCCGCTGCTGGTGGTGCACGACGGTCACGACTACCTCGAGTACACCGGCATCCGCACGGTGCTCGACAACCTCGTGCACCGCCACGAGGTGCTGCCCACGGTGGTGGTCTTCACCAGCGGGTCGGGCGCCCGAAATGTCGAGTACGGCGCCAACCCGAAGCAGGTGGCCTTCCTCTGCGACGAGCTGCTGCCCGCCATCGAGGCGCGCTTCGGTGTGACCGACGACCCGGCCGACCGGGGCCTGATGGGGGCCAGCTTCGGCGCCGTCTCGAGCCTCTTCACCGCGTGGCACCGCCCCGGCGTCTTCGGGCGCCTGATCCTGCAGTCGGGGAGCTTCGTCTTCACCGACGTCGGCCACCACGGGCGCTCTGAGCTGTGGGACCCGGTGGTCGAGTTCGTCAACGCGCTGCGGCTCGATCCCGCCCGGATCCGCGCCCGCGTCTTCCTCTCGTGTGGCACCTTCGAGGGGCTCATCGTCTACAACCGCTCCATCGCACCCCTCATGCGGGCGGCCGGCCTGCAAGTGCGCTTCGTCGAGTCTGCCGACGGACACAACTGGATCGGGTGGCGCGATCGCCTGCGCGACGGCCTCTCCTGGTCCTTCCCCGGCCACCTCTGGATGACCTACGAGTGACCCCATGACCCAGCCCACCACCCGCCACATTGGCCTCAGCCTCGGCGCCGACCGCTGCTGGCCGGCCGCCTACGAGGCGCTCCTCGGCCAGCTCGATCTCGACCTGTCGGTCGCGGGCGAGCAGGTGCGCTTCGACGTCGACCGGGTCACCGTCGAGCCCTTCGACCTGCGCTACAAGCCTCGCTACGACCTCGTCATCGACCGGCTGACCCACTGGTACCCGATCAGCCGGGAGTGGGTGAAGAAGATCGCGCTGATGGACGGCGTGTACGTGCTCAACAACCCGTGGGCCATCCAGTCCATGGAGAAGCACACCACCTACTGCGCCATGATGCGCTTGGGCATGCCCATCCCCGACACCTGGCTGGTGCCGGCCAAGGAGTACCCCGACGCCGGCGCCGACCTGATGACCCGGGACATCGAGACGGTCGCCAAGCGGTACAACAAGCTGTTCAACCTCGCCGACGTCGGCGAGAAGGTGGGCTACCCCGCCTTCCTCAAGCCCTACGACGGCGGGGGCTGGGTGGGGGTGCGCCGGGTGACCGACGACGCCTCGCTGCACGCGGCCTATGACGCCTCAGGCCAGCGGGTGAACCACCTGCAGGCCGGCGTGCCCGACTGGGACCTCTTCGTGCGGGCCATCGGCATCGGGCCGCAGGTCAACCTGCTGCGCTACGACCCCGCCGCGCCGCTCCACGATCGGTACAAGGTGGACTTCCACTTCCTTGACGCCGACGCCTGGCTGAAGGCCACCCGCATCGCGCGGGTCATCAACGCCTTCTTCAACTGGGACTTCAACTCGTGCGAGATGCTGCGCTCCGGCGGCGTGCTCCACCCCATCGACTTCGCCAACGCCTGCCCCGACAGCCAGGTCACCTCGCTGCACTTCCACTTCCCGTGGGTGGTGAAGTCGCTGCTGCGGTGGAGCATCTTCTGCGCGGCCACCAAGCGAAAGCCGAAGTTGAACCTGAACTGGCAGCCCTTCTTCGATATCGCGGATACGCCCGGGCTCACCTTCGACGAGAAGCTCGAGCGCTACGACGCCTTGGCCCGCGCGCACTTCGACACCGACGCCTTCGACGCCTTCTGCGCCGAGCACCTGCCCCACCTCGACGAGGTCGCCTGGCGCTACTTCGGCACCGACGCCTTCAAGCAGGTGGTGAAGGACAAGGTCGCCGACCTGTTCCCCGCCCACGAGGTCAGGCGCTTCACCGAGCACTTCTTCGGGCTGGTGCAGTTCTGGCGCAAGACCGAGGGGGATCGCCTGGGGCTGTCCGACGGCGGTGCGGCGTGACCACGGCCGACGCCACCTGGACCTGGCGGAGCCACCGCCTGGGCAAGGACATGACCGTCGCGCGGTGGGGGCTGTCGGGCAAGCCGGTGCTGATCTTCCCGACCGCCTCGGCCGACTGCTACGACTACGAGCGCTTCTTGATGATCCAGGTGCTCCAGCCGCTCATCTCGGCGGGTCGCATCCGGGTCTACTGCTGCGAGACCAACCTGGCAGACAGCTGGTGCGACGGCGACGCCCACCCGCTGCACAAGAGCTTCCTGCAGACCCGCCTCGACGCCTACGTCGAGAAGGAGCTGCTGCCGCACCTGGCCCGCGACAACGGCGGGCGCCGCGACTTCGTGGTGGCCGGCGCCAGCCTCGGCGCCTTCAACGCGGTCAACACCGCGGCCAAGCACCCCGAGTGGTTCTCCCACGTCGTGGCGATGTCGGGCACCTACGACTTCGACCGCTGGATGAGCGGCATGCGCGACGACAACTACTACTTCAACCAGCCCATGCTGTACCTGGCCGGGGTGGGTCCCGGGCCGCAGCGTGACGGCATCCGCGGGGTGCACTGGGTCATCGCCTCGGGTCAGGGCCGGTACGAGGCGCCAGACGAGTCGCGCCGCATCGCCGCGCTGCTTGAGCGGCAGGGCGCGCACGTCAACCTCGAGCTCTGGGGCGGCGACGTCCACCATGACTGGGTGACCTGGAGGGCCATGCTCCCGCTGTTCCTCGACAAGTTGCTCCCCTGACTGCTCCCCAGATCCTGCTTCGGGCGCCGCCCGAACCGGAGGCCGCATGCACGTGATCCTGATGGCGCCGCACTTCCCGGCGAACCAGCTCCGCTTTCTGCGCGGGCTGAAGAACGTGGGCGCCCGGGTGACGGGCATCATCGACAGCCCGCAGGGGCAGGTCCCCAGTCAGGTGCTTCGCCTGCTCGATGACGTCGAGTTCATCGACAACGTCACGTCGGTCCAGCAGGTCGAGGCGGCGGTGCGCCGCGTTCAGGCGCGGGGCCCATGGGTGCATCACCTCGAGGCCACGGTCGAGGCCCACGTGCGCGTGGCCGCCATCGTGCGCGAGCGCACCGGGATCCCCGGTCTGGCGTCGTCGGTGGTGGAGCGCTGTCGCGACAAGTACGCCATGAAGGCCTTCTTGATGGAGCAGGGCTTCCCCTGCGCCCAGCAGGTGGCCGTCTCCACCGCCGACGACGCCCGCGCCGGCGTCGCTCGCTTGGGCCTGCCCGTCATCCTCAAGCCGCGCGACGGCGCCGGAGCCGCCGGCACCTTTCGAATCGACGACGCGGCCGGGCTCGAGCGTGCCATCGCCGACAGCGGCCTCGACCAGGGCGCAGAGCTCACGATGGAGGAGTTCTTGAGCGGCCATGAGGGCTTCTACGACACCCTCACCGTGGGCGGCGAGATCGCCTGTGACTTCGTCAGCCACTACTTCCCAAATGTGCTGCCGGCGATGCGGGACCGGTCGGTGAGCCCCATGGTGGTGGTGACCAACCGGGTGGACGCGCCGGGCTACGCCGAGCTGCGTGCCTTCGGGAAGCGGGTGGTCGAGGCGCTGGGCATCACCACTGCGGCCACCCACATGGAGTGGTTCTTCGGGCCCAACGGCCTGAAATTCAGCGAGATCGGCGCGCGCCCGCCTGGCGTGGGGCTGTGGGACAGCTACTCCGAGACCGGAGAGTTCGACCTGTACACCGAGTGGGCGCGGGCGGTCTGCTGGGGGAGCGTCGCGCGCCTGCCCAGCCGCCGCTTCGCGGGGGGGCTGCTGAGCATTCGGCCCGACCGCGACGGCACGGTGGCCGGCTACACCGGCCTCGACGAGGTCCAGCGCCGCTTTGGCCCACACATCATGGCCGCACACCTGCCGTCGGTCGGCAGCGCCACCCAGCCGGTCGAGGCCGGGTACAAGGCGAACGCGTGGGTGCGGGTCCGACACCCCGACTATGACGCCTGCAAAGGCATCATGGAGGAGATCGGCCGCACCCTGAAGATGTACGCGCGCTGAGCGTCGGGCCCGGCCTCAGGCGTTGGCCACCGGGGCGTCGGGGATGCGGAGCACCTGGCCCGGGTAGATGAGGTCGGGGTCGGTGAGCATCGGCTTGTTGGCCTCGAAGATCTCGGGGTAGCGCTTCCAGTCCCCGTAGACCGACTTGGCGATCTTCGAGAGCGTGTCGCCCTTCTGGACCGTGTGGAAGACGGCGGGGGGGGCCGGGGGGGCCGCGGCGACGGCGGCCTGCTCGGGCGCGTCGATGGTGAGTCGGTCGTCTACGCCTTCGACGATCGAGGTGTTGCCCAGCTGCAACACGACCTTCTCAGCCGTGGCCCGGTCGGGCACGGCGCCGCGCACGGTCGCGATGCCGGCCGCGAAGCTGATCTCGAGATCGGTCACGGGCAGGCCGAGCTTGGTGACCTTCTGGGTGAGCTGCTTGGCGGTGAATGCGGGATCGAAGGTGGGCTTGGCGGGGTCGGTCTTCGCGACCTCTTCGGGAGGGGTGTCCTTGCTGAACAGCTTCTCACCAGCACCTTTGACGAAATCGAACAGTCCTACGGGGGTCTCCTGGGGAGGGGTCGAACCTCAGTATCCGGCTGGCGCTGCGGGAGGAGGCGGTGAAGCGGTGATGTAGGACGACCTTCGCTGCGGTAGGCTCGGGCGCACCGCAGGAGTCTGGATGACCGCGCCCTACGACGTCGCCGTGTTGGGCCTGGGGGCGGTCGGTGCGGCGGCGCTGCGGGCCGCCGCCGCTGCGGGCGCCCGGGCGGTCGGGCTGGAGCGGCACGGGCGGGCGCACGATCAGGGCAGCCACCACGGCCACACGCGCGTCTTTCGGCACGCGTACTTCGAGCACCCCGACTACGTGCCGTTGCTGCTGGAGAGCACCGCCGCCGTGGAGCGGCTGAGCGAGGCGACCGGCGCGGCGCTGCTGCACCGCTGCGGCGTGCTGATCGTGGGCCCGGCGGGCTCGGTGCTGGTCGAGCGGTCGGCCGAGAGCGCGGCGCGCTTCGGGCTGCCCGTCGAGCACCTCGACGTGGGCGGCCTCTCGGCGCGCTTCCCCGCCTTCGCGACCGACCCCCAGTCGGTCGGCCTCTTCGAGCCGGGCGGCGGCTTCCTGCGTCCGGAGGCCATCATCCGGGCCCACCTCGCGCAGGCCGAGGCGATGGGCGCCCGGGTCTGCGTCGGGGTGGACGTCGCCGGGTGGGACGAAGACGACGCGGGGATCACGGTGCGCCTCACCGAGGGCGGGGTGGTGCGGGCGCGCGCGCTCGTGGTGGCGGCGGGCGCATGGACGGGCGCCCTGGTGCCGGCCCTGGCGCCGCTGCTGCGGGTGACCCGCGAGGTGCAGAGCTGGATGGTCCCGGACCACCCGACCGAGGCCCTCCCCGACCGGCTGCCCTGCTGGCTGGTCGACCGACCGGGCGCCCGCGCGCTGTACGGCGTCCCCGTCGACCCGCTGCGGCCGGGGCCGCCGCTCGCGAAGGTGGCGGTGCACGGCGGGGGGGCCCCCTTCGACCCGAGCTCCGGCGACCGCGCGGTACACCCCGCCGAGCTGCGGGCCCTGGGGGAGGCCGCGTCGAGGGTCTTGCGGGGGCTGCCCGGGGCCGTGCGGGAGGCCAAGGTCTGCCTCTACACCAACACCCCCGACGAGGACTTCATCGTGGACCGGGCGCCCGGCGCGCGCCGGGTGTGGGTGGCGGCGGGGCTGTCGGGCCACGGCTTCAAGCTGGCCCCTGCGCTGGGCGGGGCGCTGGTGGAGCTGGCCCTGACCGGGCGCACGGAGCGTCCGGTGGGCTTCCTGTCGCTCGACCGCTTCGGCTGAGTGTTCAACCCTGAACCATCCGGCGTCGCAGTCTGACTCGACGGTCGGCAGCGCGCGCGCCGGCCTTCGGCGAGAGCCGGCGTTTGAAGGGGCGGCGGGGCCTGGCACGCGGCCTGCATTCTCGGACGGTGTCTCTCGCCCCCGAGCCCACCATGTTGGTCCGCATCTCCTTCGCCGCTACCCTGCTCGTGCTCCTCTGCAGCCTCGCTGGCCCCGCGGATGCCCACAGCGTCCCGGTGGATGGGTCTGTCGTGTCTGGCGAGCCGGCCCCTCGGGAGGCGCCCGCCACGGCGCGCGCGGGAGAGTCGCGGGGGGCCCGGCGGGTCGGTCAGCCCCCGGCGAGCTCCACCTTGGACTGCACCACGCGAAAGCGGCGGGCCACGAAGCCGGGGTCGGTGAGGCTGGCGGTGCCGGCCGGGTTGAGCCCCGTCACATGGAAGTCGCTGAAGGCGGCGGTGTAGTTCATGGGTCGCTGCCCGATGAGGTTGACCCCCACCGACGCCCCCGCGTCGGCGAAGGCGTCGAGCACCACAGGCAGCCAGTCGGGGTCGGTGGTGTAGGCGTACGACGCGATGGCGCCGAACTGTCGGGCGTCGTCGGTGGCCGCCGCCAGCGCGGCGTTGCGGTCGTCGGCCAGGATGACGAAGGCCATGGGGCCGAAGCGCTCCTGCTGGGCCAGCGCGCGGTCGCGGGCGTCGAGGCGCACGACCAGCGGGGTGGCGGTGCGCGCCGCGGGGTGGTCGGGTGCCATGACGGGCGCGCTGTCGCGCACGACGCGGTCGCCGGCCGCGGCCCGCAGCTCGGCGATGTCGGCCACGGTGCGGGCGCTGTGCAGGGACCCGGCGAGCCCAGCGGCGCGGCTCGGGTCGGCCACGAGGCGATCGATGGCCGCCACCAGCCGCGCCTCGACCTCGGCGGCCGGCACCAGCCGGTCGCGCTCGCGCACGCCCGCGCGGGGCAGCCAGAGGTTCTGGGGGGCGGTGCACATCTGGGCGCTGAAGAGCACCAGCCCGAGGGCGATGGCGCCGAGCACCTGGTCGAGATCGACCGCGGACTCGAGCAGCACCGCGTTGCAGCCAGCGGTCTCGGTGTAGACCTGCTTGTGCGCCCACCGCCGCTCGATGGTGCGGCCGAAGGCCTGCCCCCCGGTGAAGTCGATGATCTGCACGGCCGGGTGGTCGAAGAGCTCGCCCGCCACCGGCGCGTCCCAGGTGTCGCACGCCAGCGTGACCAGGTCGGGGGAGAACCCGGCCTCGCGCAGGACCGAGCGGGCGGTCTCGACCGCGATGGCCACCGGCAAGATGGTGTCGGGGTGCGGCTTGACCACCACCGGGTTGCCGGTGGCGAGGTTGGCGAGGATGGCCGGCCAGGCGTTCCAGGCCGGGTACGAGCCGCAGGTGAGCACCACGGCGACGCCCACCGGGCGCAAGCGGTAGCGCTTCTCGAGCCGCACCGGCGGGCCCTTGCCAAAGGCGCGCTCGAAGGTGGCCTGCTCGGGGATCTGCTGCATGGCGGTCCAGGCGGCGGCCGTGGCTTCGAGGCCGCGATCGAGGCTGCTCGCCCCGCTGCCGGTGAAGGCGAGCATGAACGCCTGCCCGGCGGTGTGCATCGTGGCGTGGGCGTTCTCGAAGGTCTGATCGGCCCACCGGGCCAGGATCTCCATGCACACCCCGACACGCGCGCGGCGCGGTGCCCGGGCCCACGACGGCGCGACGGCCTGCACGGCCGCCAGCAGCGGCTCCACCGCCACACGAGGGTAGGTCACGCCCAGCGGGGCGCCGGTCCATGGCGACACCTCGGCGCCCACCGCGCCCACGACGCCGGGCAGGTCGAGAGAGAGCGGCCGGGCGAGGCGGGCCCGGAAGGACGCCTCGCCCGCCTCGGCCGCGCCGGCGGGGTGCAGCCGTCGCGACGGCGACTCGACGAAGGGGGTCCACGCGTCGCGGTCGCGGTTGGCGCGGGCGGCCCGCTCCAGGCGGTCCTCCCATCGCACGAACCACTGCTCGGCGCGGCTGCGGGTGGGGGTGAGGCGGTCAGGCATGGGCGCGGCTCCAGCTGAGCGCGTAGGTGCGGCCGACGCCCGAGCGGGCGGTGAGGCGGTACGAGAGGGTGAGGGCGCCGTCGACCCGGCGAACGAGTCGCCGGTTCTCTTGGCCCACCAGCTCAGGGGTCTGGGCCAGGGTGACCCGGTGGACGACGTGCTCGCCGTCGAGGTGCCAGGTGCCGGCGTAGGAGAGGTAGCTGTCGAAGGCGCGGGCCTTGGCGTCGACCGGGGCGGAGGCGGAGCGCTCGAGGCGGGCCACGCCGAGCGGGGCCCGGTCGCCCCGCGACAGCACGGCCGACATCCAGCCGCCCGGGCTGTAGATCAGCAGGCCGCTGGCGTCGGATCCGAGCGGGTGCAGCGGCGCGCGGCCGTCGTCGAAGGTGATGACGAAGCGGCGCAAGTGCCAGGCGCCGTGCAGGTCTTCGGGCGAGGGCATGGGGGCTCCGGGGAGCCGGAGCCTAACCGCCCGTGGCCCGCGCTCGGTGGGTCAGGCGTACTCCACCCGCACGGTGCGGAAGAGCCGGCGCACGCCCTCGAGCACCACGTCGGTGTCGGGGTGGCGCAGGATGACCCATCCCTCGCCCTCGTAGCCGTCGGAGCGGTGCTGGCCCGCCCGGGGGAGCTGCTTGTCGACCACCAATGCGCCCATGGCGTCTTGGGCCTCTTGGATGCCGGTCAGGCCCCGCACGGTGCGCCCGCCGGGCTGCCGCAGGAACACCGCCGCTGCTGCGTAGCGGCGGTCCCATGGGCCTTCGACCACGCCGTCCACCATCAGGCGAGCCCAGGCGGCCCAGGGGTCGCGGTCGTGGGTCCAGCCGATAAGGTTCATGATGCGCGCGCCGGGCGGGCGGGCGGCGATCTCGCCGATGGCGAGCGAGCCGTCGGCCCGGCGAAACCACTCCATGTGGGTGATGCTGGTGCCCAGGCCCAGCGCGGTGATGACCTGCTGGCCCAGGGCGTGGATGTCGGCCCACTCGGGGCCGTGCACCTCGCGGGGAGCGAGCACCACCCACTGGATCCAGGGGTTCTCCATGACCTCGAGCGGGGTGGGGAGGTAGCGGGTGATGCTGGCGAGCTGGATCTGCCCGTCCACCGTCAGGGTGTCGAAGCTGTGCTCCTCCCCCACCAAGAACTCCTCGGCCAAGGTGGGGCGGGTGGCCGACACGCGGGCCTCTGTGAGGCAGCGCTCGAGGTCGGCGGCGTCTTTGACCCGGTAGGTGGCCTGGCACCCTGCGCCGGCCGGCGGCTTGACCACGATGGGATAGCCGACCTCGGCCACGAAGGCGTGGGCGTCGGCGTTCGAGGTGAGCAGACGGTGCCGGGCGCACGGCAGACCGGCCGCGCGCAGGGCGTCCTTCATGGCCGCCTTGTCGCGAAAGAGCCGCGCAGTGGCGACCCCCGTGCCCGGAAGCCCCAGTGCCTCGCGCACCTGGGCCACCTGCTCCTGGAGGTTCTCGAGCACGCCGAGCAGCCGGTGGAGCGGGCCGAACTGCGCCATGACCCGCCGGCACCCCGCCTCGATGCTCTGGGCGTCGAGGGCGTCGTCGATGCGCTCGACGTGCGCGAAGGCGTCGCGCTGCAGCGGAGGCTGCTGGAAGAGCCCCACGAGCCGCACGTCGGGCAGCGCGGCGAGCGCGCGGCAGAAGCGCAGGGTGGCGGCCATGGGGAAGGGGGCGACAAAGACGATGGTTCGCATGGGTCCGGAGTATCCAGCCTGCTCGGGCGCGCCGGTGACGGTTGCGGGGCGAGGGCGCGCGGGCGCGCGGGCGCGCAGGGGCTTGCCATCGCCGCCCGCGCGGGCGAGAGAGGGCCCCCGCCCCGAGGTCTGCCATGCGCGTCGGTTTCTTGTCCCCCGGCTACCCAGCAGAGATGCCCGACTTCACCCGCGCGCTCGCCCAGGTGGGCGCGCAGGTCATCGGGGTGGGGGAGGGGAGCCCCGCTGGGCTGCCCGAGAAGGCCCGCGCGGCCCTGAGCGACTGGATCCAGGTGCCGCGGCTGTTCGATGAATCCGACCTGGTGCCCCGCGTGGTGGCCGAGCTGCAGCGGCGCGGCGGGGTCGATCGGGTGGAGTGCTGCTGGGAGCCCCTCATGTTGGCCGCGGCCGCCATCCGCGAGGCCCTCGGGCTGCACGGCATGTCGGCTGACACGGTGCGGGGCTTCCGCGACAAGGAGCTGATGAAGGAGCGGGTGCGGGCCGCCGGGCTGCGCGTGCCCCACTCGGCCCGCGTGCGCACGGCGACCGAGACCCGGGCCGCGGCCGCCCGAATCGGCTTCCCGCTCATCCTCAAGCCCATCGCCGGAGCGGGCAGCGCCGACACCTACCGAGTGGACTCCGAGGCCGACCTCGACCGCGCCCTCGCCGCCATGGGCCACGTCACCGAGGCGAGCTGCGAGGAGTTCGTGGAGGGGGATGAGTTCACCTACGACACCGTCTGCGCGGGCGGGCAGCCGGTCTACGAGAACGTCGCATGGTACCTGCCGCGCCCCTTGGTGGCGCGCACGGAGCACTGGATCTCGCCCTACATCGTGACCCTGCGCGACCTCGACGCGCCAGACCTGCAGGGCGGCCTGGAGCTGGGGCGCGGGGTGCTCGCGGCGCTCGGCATGGGCGACGGCTTCACCCACATGGAGTGGTACCGAAAGGCCAACGGCGAGGTCGTCTTCGGTGAGATCGGGTGCCGGCCGGGGGGGGCCCGTCTGGTCGACCAGATGAACTTCACCGGCGACATCGACCTGTATGTGACCTGGGCCCAGGCGGTCACCGGGCAGCCCGCCCAGGTCTCCCAAGAGCGGCCGTACCACTGCGGCATCGTGTTCAAGCGGGCCCACGGCGAGGGGCGAATCCAGCGCATCGTGGGCCTCGAGGCCTTCCGCCAGCGGTGGGGGCGGTGGATGCTCGACGAGACCCTGCTGCGCCCCGGCACGCCCCGGCGAGACTGGAAGGCCACGCTGGTGAGCGACGGCTACCTGCTCTTTCGTCACCCCGACTGGCAGACCGCGCGCCAGATCGCCCGCGACTTTCAGGAGTCGGTGCACCTGGTCGCGGGCTGACCCCGGCTCAACGGCGACCGGCCGGCGGGCGAGGGGCCCGCCGACCGGCGTGGGGTGTCTGCACAGGGGCCCTCAGAGGCAGATCCGCAGGTTCTGGTAGGCCATGTCCTCCTTGAAGCTGCGCAGGCCCACCGACCCGTTGGCGTAGGTGGTGTCGGTCACATCCAGCACCAGCTCGTCGTTGACGTAGGCGGTGATGCGCGGGCCCTTCGCCTCGACCCGCAGGGTGGCCCACTCGCCGGGGCGCATCTCGACAGGCGCGGTGGCGAGCTGCTGCCAGAAGCCGCCCATGATGCCCACGTAGGCGGTCTGGCGGACCCCATCGACGCCGACGTAGTAGGCGGGCTGGCTGTCGTTGGTCGCGTCGCCGGGGCCCTGCTGCCGCACCAGCACGCCGGCGTTGGAGCTGTTGCCCCCGCTGTTGAGGTCCACCTCGACCACCACGTCGGTCCAGTCGCGGTCGGCGAGCCACAGGGTGGCGCCCGTGGTGTAGCCGTGGATGGCCAGCTCACCCGCCGAGAAGTCGGCCTCGTGGTAGTGCCACTCGCCGCTCACCAGCTCCCAGCCTTCGTCGTCACGCGGCTTGCCAAGGTCGCTCTCGAAGTAGACCTCCTTGTTGCACAGCGGGTCGTTGGGCAGGTTGTCCTGGCCGTCCGAGATGCCGTCGCCGTCGCTGTCGGCCACGGTGGGATCGGTGGGGCCCTGCGTGCCGCGACCCGCCTCCTCCTCTTCATTCGACACGCCGTCGCCGTCGATGTCGGGGTCGATGCAGTCGGGGTCTCCGTCGCCGTCGATGTCGTCGTTGATCTCCTCGCTCAGCATGTAGCCGTTGCAGTCGGTGTCGATGCCGTCGCACACCTCGGCGGCGTCGGGGGAGACCGAGGCGTCGCCGTCGTCGCAGTCGCCGGCCTCGGCCACCCGGTCGGCGGGCACCGAGCACGAGAACGACTCCAAGTCGGCGTCGCCGAAGCCGTCGCCGTCTGCGTCGGCGTAGGAGGCGACGCCGTCCATCGGGTCCTCGTCCACCGAGCCGTCGCAGTTGTTGTCGATGCCGTCGCAGACCTCGTCCTGGTCGGGACGGATGCTCGAGTCGAGGTCGTCACAGTCGATGACCTGCGTGCCATCCGCGGACAGCGCAGGGTAGCCGTCGCCGTCGAGGTCCTGCTCGGTCTGGATGGGAGCGTCGGAGCCCGGCTGCGCCTGGCCTCGCTCGTCGTCGGAGCCAGCGGCGCAGGCAGAGGTGAGGGCGAGGAGAGCGAGGATGCGGTTCATGCTGGCTCCGGGGAGTGGGGGCGGCCATCTCGGCCACCTTCCACTGGAGCAACCCCCGTGCCAGCGATGGGCGCTGTGTTCTCGGCCAGCGCCCTGCCTGCATGTGCCGGGTTGGTCAGGCTACTGTTCCGTACTGGAACGCTACCGGTCCCCGCCGCCGCTGGTGCTGGCCCCCTTGGGGCCGCCGCCGCCGCCGCCGCCGCCGCCGCCGCCGCTGCCGCCCGACTTGCGCCGCCGCCGGCGCTTCTTGGGCGACCCACCACTCCCTGCGGTGGCGTCACTCCGGGGGCCCTCGGACGGACGCGTCGCCCGCTGCTTCGGTCGCTCCTTCGGCAGCTGCAGCGGCTCGTCAGCGACCTTGGCGGCCCGCCCCTTGTTGGCGTCAGCCGACCCGCGCCACTCGAGCCCAGCGAAGAACTCTTCGGCGGCGCTCGACCGCTTCTGGTGCCGCGCCTTCGGGCGGCCGCCGCTGTTGTCGTCGGCTCCCTCCTCGTCGACGTCCTCCCCCATGCGTCGCCGGTGGTCCTTCTCGGCGGCCTGGATCTCGTCGACGATGCGGCCCACGTTGGCCTGCCGGCTGGAGCCCTTGTGGCGGCCGGTGAGCTTGGCCCCCGGCTTGAGCCGCCCGGCCTCGTACAGCGACCAGATCTCGGGGCCGTAGCGGGTGCCGTTCAGGCTCTGGTCGAAGCGGGCGAGGAACTGCGTGAGGTTGTCGACGTCGCGGATCAGCAGCTTTCGGGCGTTCCGGTTGCTCGCCGGGTCGATCCACTGCGGGAAGTCGATGACCACCGGCCGTTCGGGGCTGATGAGCACGTTGAAGTCGCTGAGGTCGCCGTGAATGACCCCCGCGCACAGCATCTTCACCACCTCGTTGAGCAGGATGGTGTGCATGGCGCGGGCCTCGTCCCGCTCGAACTCGATGTCGACCAAGCGGGGGGCCGGACCGCCGTCCCAGCCGCGTACCAGCTCCATCACCAGAACGCCCTCGACGAAGTCGTAGGGTTCGGGAACGGCGACGCCGGCCTCCTTGAGCTGGAAGATCGCGTCGACCTCGGCCGAGCGCCACGCCGCCTCGATCTCGGCTTTGCCGTAGCGGCTCCGCTTCTGCATCGCGCGGGCCTGCCGCGAGTTGCGCACGCGGCGCCCCTCGGTGTAGTCGGCGCGGTTCTGGAAGCTCCGGTTGGTCGCCTCCTTGTAGACCTTGGCCACCCGCTGCTCGCCGCGGGAGTCCACTAGATAGACGTCCGCCTCCTTCCCGCTCATGAGCGGGCGGATGACGCCGTCGATGATCCCGAGGTCCTCCAGCGCCACCAGGCGCTCCGGTACCTTTGCCACCCGCTACCTCCGGTTGGTGGGTCTGCGCGTCCGGGCTGGCCTCAGGGGCACTCGCTCGCGGTCGGGTAGACGATGGAGCCCGACTCGCCGGGCTGGGGAATGGCGGCGCCGTTGAACACGATGGCCTGGTCGGCCGAGTCGTACTGCCAGCCGTCGACGCTGTTGTTGGGGACCGCCGCGCCTTCGACGGTCACGACCGTCTGGCTGAGGTCGCTCGGGGCCTCGTCGAGGTCGAAGCTGACCGTCATGCCGGCCGTGGTGAGCGCGATCTGATCGAGCACGGTGCTGTAGTCGCTGGCCGCGATGTCGCCGGTGATGCCGCCCGTCAGGTCGGCCGCCGACGCATAGTTGCCGCAGTCGATGAAGAGCTGCTCGCAGATGGCCGAGAACGTGGTCAGGTCGCGGTGGGGCTTCAGCGCTTCGAACCAGGTGACGAACTGGTCGGCGGTCTGCAGCGAGCTGTTGCCCTCGTCGCTCACCACGATGGCGGCGATGGCGGCGTCGGGCCGCATGAAGCCGGCGTTCTCGTTCGTCAGGATGGGGCTGGTGAGCGCCGCCTGCAGGGCCTCGAAGCCCTGCTCGGAGCCGGACCCGGTGGCCCCCAGGTCGATCTGATCGACGAAGGTGGCGACGGGGTCGGGCGTGGCGGGCGTGATGTAGGGGCCGACGAGGCGCCCGGACTGGGCCGGGTTGTCCATGTCGGTGGTGATGACGCCCATCTGGTAGTCGAGGTCGTAGTCGATGAAGACCTGGATGAAGGCCTCGAAGTTGTTGCCCACCGTGACCAGGTCGTCCGACATCGAGCCCGAGTTGTCCACGATCCACATCACGTCGACCTGGTCTTGCAGGTCTTGGGTGAAGGTCTGCTCGTAGAGGGCGTCTTCGGCGCCAATACCGGAGAGCTCGGCCCGCGCAGTGGGCTCGTCGGGGTCGTTCGACGCCACGCTGAGCTGCGGCTCGTAGGTGACCCACGCCTCGGGGCCGAAGCGCACGCGGACGGTCACGCTGTCGCCTGGGGCGATCTCGAGGGCTGCGCCCTCGGCGGGGAGGTCTTCGGGGTTCAATTCGAACCCGGACGACCCGCTGCCTGCGATCTCGATCGTCTCGACGATCAGCTCAGCGCCGCCGACGTTCGAGATGGTCACCGGCGTCCATTCGGTGACGCAATCCTTGGGCAGGTAGCCGAACTCGACCGACGTGGGAGAGAGCTCGATGTCGGGATCGAGGGTCTCCTCTTCCTCCTCTTCGACGACAGGCTCTTCCTCTTCGGGGTTGGACTTGTCGGGTCGGTGGAGGTCGTAGTCGCTACACCCGACCAGAAGGCCGGACAGCAGAAGGGCGGTGCGCATGGCATCTCCAGAGGCGGGGCTCGGGCGCGGAAGCTCGATCAGCACCATGGTAGCCCATCGGCGAGATGGGATACGTCCGACCGCATGAAGGTCCTCGATCCCACGGTCGGCCCGCGGGCCGAGATCTACGCGCACTTTCGGCGCTTCGCCCAGCCCCTGTTCACGCTCTCGTGCCCGGTGAGCGTCGATGTCTCGCGCCTGAAGGCGCAGGGGGGGCTGTTCGAGAACCTGTTGTGGGGCGTGCTCTCGGCGGCCCACGCGGTCCCCGAGCTGCGCCAGCGGGTCCGGGTCGAGGGCGGCCGAGACGTCATCGTCGAGCACGAGCGCATCGACTGCACCTGCACGGTCAGCCGGCCCGATGGCAGCTTCGCCTTCGGGTACTTTCCCTGGGATCCCGACCGAGAGGGCTTTGTGGGAGCGGTGCGGGGGCGCATCGACCGCGCGATCTCCCAGCCCGGGCTCGACCGGTCGCAGCAGCACCGCGACGACATGCTGTACCTGAGCTGCATCCCTTGGATCGAGATCACCAACATCCAGCACGCCGAACCCGACGGAGACCCCGGCACCGTGCCGCGGATCCTGTGGGGGCGGGTGAGCGAGGAGGGCCGCATGACCGTCTGCGTGACCGCACACCACAGCCTGGTAGACGGGCTCCACGTCGCCCGCTTCGTCCGCGCGCTCGGCGCCGCTGTGGGGCCGGCGTGACCGCCCACGCGCCGCTGGTCTGCGTGGCCACGGGCGAGCTGCTCGACCCCGATCTTCGCACCCGAGACGGGTCTCGGTACCCGGCCATCGACGGGGTCGCGGTGGTGGTTCACCAGCCCGCCGTGTTCATGGCGCGACACAGCCCGCAGTGGCGCACCGATCTGCCCTGGAGCGCGTCGCTGCCAGAGCCGCTCGCCGTCGACGCGCCTGATCTCCTCACGCCGCACCTGTCTCCGGGCGAGCTGGCCCAGCTGGCCCGCGACGACGGGGCCCCCGCGGCCTGGTGCGATCTGCTCGCCGGGCTCGACGGCGACAGCCCTGCGGCGCTGTGCGCGCGCTGGGGGGCCGAGCTGGCCCCCGACGGACCCACCCTCGACCTGGGCTGCGGCGTGGCCGTCATGGGCCGGTTGATGGCGGCCCAGGGCCGCTTCGTCACCCTGGTGGACCGCAGTCCACGGGCGGTGCTGATGGCCCGCGACCTGCTGGCCGGGCGGCTGCCCGAGGCGTGGGTGCCCGACG
>JBDQIL010000005.1:0-17516 GCA_040264415.1 Myxococcota bacterium | reverse complement strand
GGCGCGCCGGCCGCGGCCTCCTCCCCCGCTGGCACGACCGCCCCGGCTGACTCGACCGATCCGCTGGCCGTCGAGCTCGCCCGGTTGCAGAAGGCCTACGACGAAGGCGTGCTCACGCGGGCCGAGGTCGAGCGCAAGCGCGCCGAGGCGGTGGCCCGCCACGATGGGATGCCCGACGACCCCGACGGGTCGCCCGCCATCCAGCGCACGCTATAGGGCCGGCCCTGCAGCACGCAGGGTGGCGCTACGCCTCGCGGCGTCGGCGGCGCAGCGCGGCGCCCATCCCGAGCAGCGGCACGATGACCAGCGCCGCGCCGCTGTCGGCGTTCTTCTTGTCTTTGCAGCAGCCGCCGAGCACCTCGGGGGCCTCGTCCTTGGCCAGATCGTAGGTCTTGAAGCCCTCTTGCACCTGCCAGCCGGGGTTTCCGTCGCCGTCCCACTCGTAGGCGCCCACGTCGGGGCTGGCCGTGCGCGGCACCCCGTTGAAGTCGGTCTCGGGGGGGCGCGCTTCGGCCGCGGGGTCTCCGGCATCGAGCACCACCGCGCCGGCCACCGGGTAGTAGTCCCAGGCCTCGGCGTCGGTGAAGTCGTTGAAGCCGCCGCCGGGGATGATCTCGCCCCGAAACTCGCTCAGACCCTCGACCAATCCGCACACGACGTTGCGGGTGACCAGGCCCGGCGTGTCGGGCAGGGCGGTGTCTACCTGCTCGAGCGCCATCTCCACGCCGTAGCCGACCGGGTTGCACAGGGCGTTGCTCGACAGCACGCGCTCGCCGTCGGCGGCCTGCCAGTCCTCGAGGCGCGCGGCCCAGCCGGTCGTATCCGCGATGGTGTTGTAGGAGATGATCAGGTCGGACCACGAGCCGCGCTCGGGGTCGCGGGTGCGCAGCCCGTCTCCATCGACGTTGAAGATGAGGTTGTTGTGCACCGCGACGTCGCCCTCGATGAAGAGGCCGGCCTCGATGACGCTCCAGATGGCGTTGCGGGCGAAGGTGTTGCGCTCGCCGAGCTCGGTGGAGCCGGTGTAGACGCCGAAGCGGGCGGCGCCGTAGATGACCGTGTCGGAGACCTCGGCGCCCTGGGTGCCGTGGGTGAGCACGATGGCCGTGGCGCCCTCGCCAGAGATGTCGTGCACGAGCGACCGGGTGATGGCCAGCTCGGTGGTGAAGCACGACGCATCCGAGCAGCCGGCGTAGACGCCCGAGCCGGAGCTCACGTCGTGGACGTGCAGCTGGTCGAACGACACCCGGGTGTTGTTGCCCGACAGGTAGACCGCAGTGCGGTTGGTCTGGTGGACCTCCACGCGTGTGACGGTCACGTCGACCGACTCGTGGATGATGAGGCCGTAGTAGCGGGGGTCTTCGATCTGGGTCCAGGTGTCGTCGCCCTGCACCACCAGCCCGTCGAGGGTCACGTGGCTCGCCGTGTCCACCCGGAGCAGGGTGCCGGGGTAGGCGCCCTCTTCATTGGGTGCGGCCTCGAGGACTGCCTGGCCGGCGTTGCGCGCGCGGAGCACGACGGGCTCTTCTGCGGTGCCCGTCAGCGACAGGGTGAGCGTGGCCGTGACGGGGTAGACGCCGTTCTCGAGCACCACCTCGTCGCCAGGGCTGAGGCTCTCGAGCAACCCGCCGAGGTCGTCGGTCGGGCCCACCTCGAGGGTGGCGGCCGAGGCCGGCGCGCTCAGGGCGAGCATCCAGATGAGGGGGGTCATTCCGAGGCTCCCGGACCGCCGGTGTAGCCGCGGTCGTTGCGTGACCCGTCGGGGTCGGACCACGTCGTGTATCCAGGCGGCCCTTCGCCATCGACGGGGCCGCTGTCGCGGGCCGAGGCGGTCGAGAGCAGCGACAGGTCGTAGCCCGACGGGTCGCTCGCGGAGGTGTCCCAGCCCACGAAGCCGGGGTCGGCCTCTTCGTTGTTGCCAGCGTCTTCGGCCGCGCCGATGTCGAACTCGGTGCCGCCGCTGGTGAACTCGGCGGTGTTGTAGGCGACCGACGCGCCGCTGCCTGCGGGCACTTGCAGCGCGGACCGGCCGTTGTTCCACGCGAAGACGTTCGACCAGATGAACAGGCTGCTGTTGTTCTCCGTGGCCACGTGCACGCCCGCTCCGTCGTCGCGGCCGTCGTCTGCGTTCGAGGTGTTGTCGGCGAAGGTGTTGTTGACGATCCGAAGCGACGCCGAGCTGCCCGACAGGTCGATGCCGCCGCCGGTGAGCCCGGCGAGGTTGTCTTGGAACCAGCTGTTGCGGACGAAGCCGTCTGCGACGTTGACGTCGGCGAGCGAGAGCCCGCCGCCCTCGCGGCCAGAGGTGTTCAGCCAGACCTCGGCCCCCTGGATCTGCATGCCGCTGCCGGCGATGGCGGTGAGCGCTCCGCCGTCGTCGGTGGCGGCGTTGTCGTGAAGCCGGGTGTCCACCAAGGTGACGCTCGACGACTCGGACAGGATGGCCCCCCCGCGGGTCCCTCGGTTGTCTTGGAACAGCGAGCCATTGTCGACCAGCGTGGAGGAGACCACCGCGAGCGCGCCGCCGTCGTCCACCGCGAGGTTGCCGTCGAAGGTGCAGTGTTCGAGGTCGAGCCGGCCGGAGCTGATGGCCACCGCGCCGCCGTCGCCGCCCGACCGCGAGTCGCGGGCGATGACGTAGGAGAGTCCGACGTCGGCGCCCACCGCGCGGATCAGCCCGCCGTCGGTGGCGGGCGCGCCGCCCGTGATCGTGAGGTTCTGCAGCCGCAGGGTCGCGCCCCCCGAGACCTGGAAGATGCGGTCGGACGCGGCGCCGGTCTCTTCATCGAGCGGCGGCGTGAGCGTGACCGCCCGGGCGCTGGTTCCGGCGCCGTTGAACTGGATCTCGCCGTCGGTCCAGTCGAGCCCGAGCTCGTAGCTGCCCGGCATGAGCACGATGGTCCGGCAGATGTCGTCGAGGTTGTCCATGGCGGTGGAGATCGAGGCGAAGGGGCTGTCCACCGTGCCGTCGCCGTCTTCGAGGGCCTCGGCGTCGACCACCACGGGGAAGGCGTCGCGGTCGTTGTCGTCGCAGTCGCCGCCCCGCGCGCAGGGCGAGTAGCCGTCGAGGTCTTGATCGATGTCGTCGACGAAGCCGCTGCAGTCGTTGTCGATGAAGTCGCACTCTTCGGGGTTGCCCGGCCAGGCGTCGGGGTCGGCGTCGTCACAGTCGTCGTCGCAGATGGTGTAGCCGTCGCGGTCGAGGTCGGCGTCTTCGGTGGGGATCCCGTCGCAGTCGTTGTCCTTGCCGTCGCAGACCTCGCGGGCGCCCGGGTGTACCCGGCTGTCGGTGTCGTCGCAGTCGCCGCTGCAGAGCCGGTAGCCGTCGTAGTCGTCGTCGGCCTCGGCGGTGGGGAGCGCGTCGTCGCAGTCGTTGTCTTTGCCGTCACACACCTCTTCGGCCCCGGGGTGGACCGCCGCGTCGCCGTCATCGCAGTCGCCCGTGGCCGCCGAGTAGCCGTCGCCGTCGAGGTCTGCCGTGCTCGCGGTTCCCACGCCGCGGGCGGAGATGTAGGCGTTCGCGGCGTCGTTCGAGCTGGTGCGAACCTGGATGCGGGCCTCGCTCTCCCCCACCTCGATGGGCGTGAAGCGCACGGTCAGCTCGGTGGAGTCGCCCGGCTCGAGGTCGGCCTCGCCCTCGCGCTCGTAGTCCCAGGTGGTGGTGCGGCCCTCCACCAGAGACACGCTCAGGATGCGGTGGGTCTCGTTGGTGCCGTTGGTGAACTCGACCGAGAGCGTGGACTCTTCACCGATCGGCAGCTCGCCGAAGTCGAGCGCGTCGGTCGAGATGTCGAAGGTGCCGGACAGCGAAGCGGCGTCTTCGGCGCAGGCGATGAGGGTCACCAGAGCGGTCGCGGCGGCGCTGAGGCGCCAAGGTGCGGGGAGTTTGGCCAACGGGTGCATCCGGTCCTCTGGTAAGCTCCGGGTCATCATAGCCGCGCGAGAACACGCCATGACGTCACCGGGTGCAATCGAGCGGACCCGCCGCTGGGACCGCCCCCTCTCGCTCTTGCTGCTGAGCGCCCTGTGGGGCTGCGGCGGCAAGGGAGACGACTCCGCCGCCGCCACGCTGCCCGACGAGGTGGATGGCGCCGATGGCGGCGTCGACACCGGCGCGACCTTCGACGACGACCCCTACATCGACACCGGCTTCAACCTGGAGCCCGAGGTGAGGTTGGGCATCAGCCATGTCGGCGAGTGGGACCAGACGCCGGTGGGGGGCCCGTACACAGCCATGACCGGCGAGCTGCTGGTGGAGGAGATGCTCGACGGGCGTCCCGACCAGCCCTGGTGTCGGGTGTCGTACGCCCTCACCGGTCTCGCGGTGCCCGACCACACCTGCGATGGCTGTGAGACGGTCTACGAGGTCGAGTTCTTCGTTGTGAGCGAGGGCCAGACCGAGGCCGAGCTCGAGGAGTACGGCGAGCTCGAGGTGTGGGGTCTCGACGGCTGCTTCTCGCCCGACCTGCCCGCCGACGGCGAGCGCTGGCAGATGGGCTGGTCCACCCTCGATGAGAGCGTCTACTTCAACTACTACGGCTCCGACATCTGGCTGCCCTGGTACGCCGGCGAGTCCGACCACGACCAGGTCGCGTTCTCCTGGGTGACCAGCGTGGGCTTTCACATGCCCGAAGAGGACGACTGAGTGTCTACGACCCCCTCCTTTCCGACGCGGCTCGCCGCCGTCGCCACGCTGGGGCTGCTGGCCGGCGCCTGCGGCAAGAACGGCGGCGACTCCGGGGCGTCTGGGTCGGGTGATCTCGACACCCCCGCCGCCGAGCTGGTGATGCCCGACCTCGAAGGCGTCGACATCGACCAGTCGTTTGTGGACGCCATCGCGATCGCGTTGGCGGCCAACACGCAGGTCGCCTGGCAGGGCCACACCACCAGCCTCGCGCGCCAGCACACCGGCTGCCCCGACCTCTACGTGGGGCCGCCCGAGGTGCTGGTGGAGGACGACCAGATCCCGGAAGACGCCCACGGGACCAGCTGGTACGACGACTGCACCACGCCGGGCGGTCTCTTCTACCGGGGCTTGATGTACTGGGACGCCGTCGCCGAAGGCGCGGGCGACGCCGAGACCAGCGCCGGCCGCACCGACAGCGGGCGGCGGTCGCTCATCGGCGCCGCGGTGGTGGGCGACGAGGTCGACACCCGCTTCCAGTTTCGCGGCGACGCGGCCGACGCGGTGAGCCGGGTGACCGCTCCCGGCTACGAGCGCTGGACCTACTCGAGCACCCTGTCGGCGACCCTGACGGGCATCGACGCCTTCGACCCCATCGCGGCGCTCACGCCCGGCGGGTGGCGCGCCGAGATGTACACCTACGCCAGCGGCGGAGACGCTGACTTCCTCGAGCTTCGGGGCGACCTCTACCTGTTCGACCACCGCATCCAGGGCCGGTTCGACAGCGTGTCGCTCGACATCGAGCTGCCGGGTCCCACCGGTTCGGCGCCCGACGCCTGCCAGCTCGAGCCCAAGGGCTGGATCGGCGTGCGAGACGAGAACGCCTTCTGGATCGACGTGGTCTTTCTGCCGTTGGAGGGGTCCAGCGCCCCGGTTCCGGCCTACGACGACCCCCAGTACACGGTCTGTGACGGCTGCGGCACGGTCTATGTGCGCGGGCTCGAGGCCGGGCCCATCGGCGAGATCTGCCCCGACTTCGGGTCGCTGTGGCAGGGGGGTGTGATCCCTGTTCCGCCCGTTGAAGACTATGTTCTTGACGTGCGAGACAACTTGTGACAGGGTAGGAAAAGGTTGGCTGTTCCAATTGGGCGACCCCCCCACCGCACCTACGACGAGGCGGGCATCATGACCACGCGCGCGCTCCTGCTCCTGCCTCTCTTGCTCGCTGGCTGTGCCGAAGAGCCAGCTGCGGTTGATGGCGTCGAGCTGCTGTCGCCGCGTCGGCAGCTCATTCGCCTGTCGGTCGACCTGCGGGGCGTTCACCCGTCCGAAGACGAGCTCGAGGCCATCGAGTCGAACCCCGACCTCTACGAGGGCTACGTCGACCGTTGGTTGCAGGACGAGCGGCTGCTGTCCCGCATGCGTGAGGTGTTCAACCAGCGCTACCTGACCGAGACCGGCTCGACCTACGGGCATGGATACGCCGGCGCCTCGGGCCGTCAGGTCGCCGCCGCCATCGCAGAGGAGCCCCTGCGGCTGATCGAGCGGGTGATCGACCAGGACCTGCCGTACACCGAGGTGGTCACCGCCGACTACACCATGGCCAACCCGCTGCTCGCCGAGATGTGGGCGCTGGAGCGCGCGGGCGAGAGCGCCGGCTGGGAGCCGGCCCGCTACACCGACGGCCGCGAACACGCGGGCGTCTTGTCGATGTCGAGCTTGTGGCTGCGCTACCCGTCCATGGGCGGAAACGCGAACCGCCACCGCGCCAACGCGGTGAGCAAGATGCTGCTCTGTGACGACTACCTGTCGCGGCCGATCGTGCTGAACCGCGCCGCGGTCGATCAGCTCATCGAAGACCCCGAGACCGCGATCTCGACCAACGACTCGTGTCAGAGCTGCCACAGCACACTCGATCCGCTGAGCGCGCACTTCTTCGGCTTCTTCTACTACGACGACGAGGACGGCGACGCGTCTGAGTACCGGCCTGAGAATGAGCAAGGGTGGAAGGATCACGCCGGCGACGCGCCGGGCTTCTACGGCATCCCGACCGCCGGCCTGGGTGAGCTGGGCCAGCGCTTGGCCGACGACCCCCGCGTGGTCGACTGTGCCGTGCAGACGGTCTGGGAGGGGCTCAACCAGCGCGACCTCACCGACGCAGACTGGGACGAGATCCAAGACCACCGCGCCGCCTTCGAAGACGCTGGGCTGACCGTCCGGCCGCTGGTGAAGTCGGTGGTGATGTCCCCCGAATACCGCGCGGGTGCGGTCGAAGACGAGGCGCTCGCCGAGCGGCTGCCGTCGGTGCGCTTGGCCTCGCCGGCCCAGCTCGAGAGCATCGTCGAAGACCTCACGGGGTACCGGTGGAGCTTCGGCGGCGTGCCGGCGCTGCGCAACCACGGCTTGGGCATCCCCGTGCTGATCGGAGGCGTAGACGGCACCAACGTCGCGCGCCGAGGCTACGAGGCCTCGGTGGGTGGCGTCTTCGTGCAAGAGCGGCTCGCCTGGTCTGCCGCTTGGCACGTGGTGGGCCACGACCTCGACCCCGAACGTGAAGACGACGCGCGGCTGCTCCGGTACGTCACCATCGACGACACGCCCGAAGACGCGGCCCGAGCCTTCGACGACCAGATTCGGTACCTCTACCTGCGCGTCACCGGGGTGCCCTTGGCGGCCGATGCTTCCGAGCCGGCCAACCTGATGGTGCTGTGGCGCCAGCTGCACTCTGTGGAGGGCTCGCCGGAAGCCGCCTGGGCCGGCGTGGTGAGCGCGGTCCTTCGCGACCCCCTCGTCCTCCACTACTAGATCCCATCGAGAGGCACCCAAATGTCGCCCATTCTGAATCGACGAAGCCTGCTCTCGAACGCCGCCGCGCTCGCCGCGCTGGGGGCGGTGGGGTGGCACCCGCGCATGGCACGGGCTGCCCGTGGCGAGCGCAAGTTCATCTTCTTCTTCGCCAGCGGCGCCTGGGACACCACCCAGGTCTTCGACCCGCACCATGGCTCTCAGAAGGTGGACATGGACCCGGAGACCTTCACCCGGGACATGGGCGCGCTCTGGCACAACGCGGGTGAAGACCGCCCGGCGGTCAGCCAGTTCTTCAACCGCTGGGGCAACCGCACGGCCATCATCAACGGCATCGACGCCCACACGGTCGGGCACGACTCGGGCCGCATGATGACCATGACCGGCACCTCGGCCTCGAACTACCCCGACTGGCCCACGTCCATCGCTGCATCGGGCACGGGCGAGTATCCCCTGCCCCACGTCGTGTTCGGTGGTCCGAGCTACGGCGGGCACCTCTCGGGATCGGTGGTGCGCGCGGGTGGCGGCACGCTGCTCGATCTGATCGACGGCTCGATCGTCGGCGCGGCCGATCAGCCCGCGCCCCAGCTCTCCACCCCGTCCGACCAGATGATCGACGCCTTCGTGTTCGATCGCAGCGCCCGCTTCGCTGCGCGGCAGGGTGGCACCCGCGGCCTCTCCCGAGAGCGCACCGACGCCCTGGTCGACAACCTCGACCGGTCGATGGAGATCGAGGGCCGCAAGTTCGAGGCCGGCCTGGGCGAGCTTGGCAACGACATGCTCGACCAGGCGATCAAGGCCGCCGAGCTGATGCGGCTCGGCCTCTCCCGCTGCGCGATGATCGGCAT
Source organism: Myxococcota bacterium (assembly GCA_040264415.1). GTDB lineage: Bacteria > Myxococcota_A > UBA796 > UBA796 > UBA2385 > M30B51. The sequence goes on along the minus strand of JBDQIL010000005.1, from coordinate 9,239 downwards.
CCCCGGCGGCTGGGACAGCCACGGCGACAACACCGTGCAAGCGCCCCAGTTCGACAACTTCTTCCTCGCTCTCGACGCGCTCATGGAGCACATGTCGGTGACCCCCGGCCTGAGCACCCGCTGGCTGGTGGACGAGGTGGTGGTGGTCGCCATGAGCGAGTTCGGGCGCACCCCGCTGTGGAACGGCTCGATGGGCAAAGACCACTGGCCCTACAACTCCACCATGGTGGTGGGGTCGGGTGTGCGCGGCGGTCGCAGCCTCGGCGCCTCCGACGACGGCCTCATCGGCCGCAAGATCGACTTCGCCACTGGGCAGCCGAGCGACACCGGCGACATCCTGGGCAGCGAGCACGTGGGCGCCGCGTTGCTCAAGATCGCGGGCATCGACCCGGGCGAGTTCTTGCCCGGGGTTCAGGCCTTCGACGCGCTGGTTCGCAGCTGAGGCCCCTGCGCGTGGCCCCGTCGCGCGGCCGGAGCGCGCGGCAGGTAGGATGAGGTCGCACCGCGCGTCGACGCGCCGCCTTGGGAGCGCCCGCATGGCCCCGCAGATCGCCGCCGCCTTGCGCTTCGGCGCTGTCGCCGCCACGCTGCTGGGGGTGGGGGCGTGCGGCGGGCCGGGGAGCGACTCGGGTGATCGGTCGTGTGACCGTGATCCACCGCTTCGATACGACAACTTCGGCCAGGGCTTCATGGGAAAGCACTGTGCTGGCTGCCACTCGTCGCTGTTCGAGGGGCCCATGCGCAAAGGCGCGCCTCCGGGCGTAGACCTCGACACGTACGCCAACGTGGTGACCTGGGCGTACCGCGTCGAAGCGCGGGCCACGGGCGACGCGCCGTCGATGCCCCCTGGTGGTGGGCCCAGCCCCACCGACCTGGCCCGCCTCGACGAGTGGCTGCAGTGCAGCGTGTTGCGCGACGCCGACGCCCAGCAGGCGCAGCAGGGGGGGCGCTGATGGTGGGTCGCTGCGCCCTCGTATGGATCGGGCTGGTGGGCGCGGGCTGTTCGGAGTTCACGGTGACCGAGCAGGACGACCCGCCCCTCGCCGAGCCGCCCGGTCAGGTCGAGGACGACGACTTCGGCACGGCGCCCGACTGGAACGACTGCCCCCACGGATTCGTGGGGTCGTACTACAACCTGCCGCAGGACCACCCCGATCTCGAGCCCGACCCCGACGCCGATGTGCTCATCGACGACCCCGATCTGCTCGACTGGTGGGACGACGGGTGGCTCGCCTTCGAGCGCTTCGACGCCTCGCTCGACCAGGGCTCCGGGTGGTGGCCGGTGGATGAGGGCCTCGCGGGCGACCCGGCCTACTTCTCCGCGCGCTGGACCGCTTGGATGCGCGTCAACGAGGCGCTGCCCATCGAGCTGGTGTTGGGGGCGTCCACCGATGTCTTCGTCTCCGTCAACGGCGAGCTGGTGGCGTCGCGGGTCGCGGCCGAGTCGGCCGAGGCCACGATCGAGACCCTCGACCTCCCCACAGGGCAGTTCCCACTCGAGGTGCGCTTCGCCCACCGCGGCGGAGACAGCGGGCTGCGGATGCGCTTCGCCAGCGAACATGTCGCCGTCTGCTACCCAGAGTTCGGCGACGAGTAGGGCGGTGGCCAGGGTGGGTCTCATTCGGGCCAGCAGGCCTCTCGCGGCGGCAGCGCGCACGGTGCGGCTCCGCCACGGTCGACGATCCCGCTGCAGGCGTGCCGGCGGGTGACCCAGGCCGAGTCGCAGGCCCCGCTCTCGAGACCGCCGTCGGGCCACAGCCCGGCGTCGAAGGCGTGCGCGACCCGGGCCTCCAACCCGAGGGGGCCCGAGGCGTCGACGTCGCAGGCGTCGAGGCTGGGGTCGCCGGGGCAGCGGGTGTGGCCGCCCTGGTACCAGTGGCCGGCCTCGTGGGCGAGCAGGGCCCAGACGGCGATGCCGGCCGGCCGGTCGAAGCGTTCGGGCCCGCCGAGGCGCACCCACCCGTGGTCGTAGCGGGCTTCGTGCGCGAGGTCGGGAGCGAGGGAGACCTGGTCGATGCGGATGGAGAGCAGCGCATAGAGCAGGTGACCCGCGGAGTCTTGCGGTCCGAGATGCTCGCGCCGGGCCAGGCGGCTTAGGTCGCGGACCAGCCCGGGGTCGAGGTCGGGGTCGTCCATCAGCTGGGAGATTGGCCCGAAGTCGGCCGCGAGCCCCGTGAAGAGGCCACCGAGCAGCCGCTCGTGGGCGGGCTCACCGCTCCAGACCGGGCCCGGGCGGGCGCTGAAGCTGCCCCAATCCACTCCGAAGTCGGCCGCCAGCGCCTCGGCGCACACCGCGTCGATCCGCGACCGGCCGTCTTCGGTGAAGGGGCCGACCGGATGGTCACCGGCCGCGAGCCCGCAGCGCTCGCGGCTGGCCCGGTAGTCGGCGGGCTGTCGGCAGCCGACGGCCGCGGACAGCACCATCAGCAGGACGATGACGAGGGTTCGAGGGGGCATGGGGCTCCGGGGCGGCGCGGAACACCGGGTCGGTGCCGGGCGGCGGCCCCCCTCGTTGCAAGCCTCAGACCATCGGAAAAACAAGTGGTTAGGTGGCTTCCTGTCGAACGTCTTCGACACCTGTCCAGCGGGTTCGTCACCCCACGGCTCCAGCGGCGCGGTAGGGGCCTCGCCGGAGGTTGGTCTCATGCCCCACGACCTGCACGACGATGTCCACAACCGCCGGCTGGTGTCGCTGACTGGCCCCGCCGACCGGGTGAATCCTCCGGGTGACGGCCGGTACAACCTCGTCGTGTTGGGCGGCGGCACCGCGGGCCTCGTCACCGCGGCGGGGGCCGCCTTGATGGGCGCCCGCGTGGCCTTGGTGGAGCGTGCCTTTCTGGGGGGCGACTGCCTGGTGTTTGGCTGTGTCCCATCGAAGGCGCTGCTGCGGTCCGCGAAGGCGGTCGCCGACGTTCGCCGGGCCGCTGCCTACGGCGTCCACGTCGACGGTGACGTGCGGGTGGACTTCGCGGCCGTCATGGATCGGGTGCGCGCCCGGCGCGCCGACATCAGCCCCCACGATTCGGTTCGCCGGTTCGAAGACGAATTCGGCGTGGAAGTGTTCCTCGGCGAGGGTCGGTTCATCGCCCCCGACCAGCTGCGGGTGGGTGACGCCACGCTCTCCTTCAACCGGGCGGTGATCGCCACGGGCTGCCGTCCGACGCTCCCGCCGGTCGAGGGGCTGGTCGATGTCGATCCGCTCACCAACGAGGGCCTCTTCGAACTCACCGAGATGCCCGGCCGCCTGGTGGTGCTGGGGGCTGGGCCCATTGGCTGCGAGCTGGCGCAGGCCATGGCCCGCCTGGGCGCGGCCGTCACCCTCGTGGAGCTCGCTGACCGGGTGCTCCCGCGGGACGACCCCGACGCCGCGGCGCTGGTGCAGGCCGCCCTCGTCGAAGATGGCGTGGAGCTGCGCCTCGGGCGCGGCGCGACCCGGGCGTGGCGCGCCGAAGGCGAGACCCGACTGACCCTTCAGGGTGGGGAGGAGCTGCGCTGTGACCGCGTGCTGGTGGCCACGGGGCGGTCGCCGAACGTCGAGGGGCTCGGCCTGGAGTCGGTCGGCGTCGCGTTCGACCTGCGCGCCGGCGTGACCATCGATCGTCACCTCCGAACCACCCAGCCCACCATCTACGCCGCGGGCGACGTCGCTTGGCCGCACCGCTTCACCCACGCCGCGGAGGCCACCGCCCGAATCGTGGTGCGGAACGCGCTCTTTCCCGGCAGCAGCAGCACCGATGGCATGACCCTGCCGTGGGTCACCTACACCGACCCCGAGGTGGCCCACGTCGGCCTGGGCCCCGCCGAGGCGCGCGAGCAGGGCGTCGAGATCGACACCTGGGAAGCCGGCTTCGACCACGTCGATCGAGCCATCGTGGATGGCGACACCACGGGCTTTGTGCGCCTGCACACCCGGCGGGGATCCGACACCCTGGTGGGCGCCACGGTGGTGCACCGGCACGCCGGCGACATCCTCGCTGAGGTGACCCTCGCGATGACCGCGGGGGTGGGCCTGAAGGGCATGTCCAACGTCATTCATCCGTACCCGACCTTGGGCGACGGGGTGAAGCAGGCGGTGTCGGCTTGGAGCCGGGATCGGCTGACCCCAGGGATTCAAGCAGGCCTGCGGCGGGTCTTCCGCCTGACTCGCTGATCGCGCGCCAGCGCATCGGCTACGCTGCACGAACCTTGGAGGCCCCCTTGCGTCTGATCGTCGCCCCCCTCGCCGCGCTCGGCTTGCTGGCCGCCCCCGTGGCCCTCGCCGAAGACCTCGACAAGCTCCTCGACAGCATCCCGACCATCGAGACGAAGGAGGACGAGGCCGCGAAGGAGGCCGCGGAGGAGGCGGCGAAAGAGGCGGCCGCCGACCCGCTCGCCGAGGACTCGCTCGACGTCTACGTGCAGCGCTGCCGCGACCACGTGCTGTCGTACTTCGAGGTGCCCAAGTCCATCGCCAAGAAGGCCCCCGACACCACGAGCACGGTGCTGCTCAAGCTCTACGGCGACGGGACCTACATGGCCATCGCCCAGGTGCGGCCCAGCGACGAGAAGAAGTTCGACAAGGCGGTGCTCAAGGCGATTCAGGCAGCCGCCCCGCTCCCCAAGCCGCCCGTGTCGCTGCGGAACGTCGCCGCCAAGGGCATTCGGGTCGAGTTCACCGCACGTTGAGCGGCCGCGCGGCGCCGCCCGCCGGCCTCCGGGCAGCTCGACTCCGGGCAGCTCGACTCCGGGCAGCTCGACTCCGGGCAGCTCGACTCAGGGCAGCTCGACGTCGTCGAGCGTGAACCCCGCCCCGTCGCTCCGCACCACCTCCACGAAGCTGCGGCGGGCCTGGGGCCCGAGCACCTCTTGGCCACCCCACGCCAGATACACGAAGTCGCCCTTTCGGAAAGTGAAGGGCGTGTCGGCGGGCCGGGCGTCGGCACGGACCCGCGGCGCGTCGAAGAGGAACACCCGAGCTTGGCCGGGGTCGTCGAAGGCCTCCCGCAGCGGATCGACGATGAGCAGGGCCCCTGCGCCGTCGATGTCGCAGCGCAGCACGCGCTCGGTGATGCCATCGCGGTCGAGGTCGCCGCGCCAGCCGTCGATCACCTGCATGCGGGCGCGTGGCATCCCGACCGCCTCCGCGGCTTGGAGCGCCTTCGCCACGTCGTCGTCCTCCATCTTGTACATCCCGGCGATGGCGCCGCCTGATGGAGGGCTGCGGGCCACCGCCCCGGAGCCCGTGCGGACCCAGCCGGTGTCGCCGAGCGGTGGGGCCGGGGGCCGCGCCGGCCGGGCGCGGTCCGAGGTCAACCCGATCACTTCGCGCACGAGCGGCGGTGGGCTGCGGAGCTCGCCCGGTACGAGGGTCCAGGTCTGGAGAGCCGGCGGCATGCCAGCCAGGGCGGCGCCCGTGACCCTGGGCGGAGACGCCTTGCCGTCGACCGTCCAGTCGCCCGGCAGCGCCGCTGAGCGCAGCGCGCTGGTGAGCGGCACGGCGGTGTTGGGCGGCGCAGAGAGGGTGGCCCAGGGCTGACCGCCCGACAGAGGCGTCACCAGCCAGGCCGCCCCCACCCGCTCGTGCACCCAGCCGTTCCACAGCATGGGTGTGCCGGGCGGGCTCGACATCCACGCGCGGGTGTTTCGCCGGCCGTCCGAGACGGTCTCGGTGAGATCGAGGCGGTGGCCCGGGCGCAGCGAGATGCCGACCACGCGCCCGCTGCGAAGGCTCAAGAACACGGGGAAGGGCTCGGGCCCGCAGCCGTCGTCCCAGCCGATGGGGTGGAAGAGTCGGCCGTCGCCGACCGACAGCTCGACGCCGGCCCGCCATCCCGCGGGTTGACCGGGCACCCAGCAGACCGGGAGGAGCGGGTCGTTGTCGCCCTCGGGGAGCGCCGCGACGGTGGCGTCGGGGACGCCCCAGGCGACCAGCAGGTCTTTCGCGGCGCGGTCCCAGGCGCGGGTCTCACCGCTGGGCTTGCGGGCCACCCACCGCACCTTGACGGCGTCGACGCCCGTGAGCGCGACCGGGGGGTCGACCGACCAGGTCGCGCGCCGCCCGTCGACGTCCACCGTGAGGAACGCGCTGGGGTAGCGGGCGACGAGCTGGGCGAGGTCGGGATGGTCGGGCCAGCGTCGCGCCACGTCGAGGGCCTCGCGGGCGGTGCGCGCGTCGCGCAGGGCCGCCGCCTCTCGGGAGCGCGCTCGCGCCGAGGTCTCGGTGCCAGTCCAGCGGGTTCGGAAGTCGGCCCAGGCGTCGCGGGTGTCGCGCGCGTCGGCGATCGGCCAGAACGCCTTGGCGCACGCCTCCCGAACGTCGTGCTCTTCGCGGGAGTCCCAGGCCTCCCACCGCTCGCAGCGGGTCTGGGCAGCCTCGTGTTTGCCGTCGAAGACGAGTCGGTCGACGGAGTCTGCCTTGCCCGCGGCGGCGGCGGGGCTGAGGATCAGGCCGGCCGCGGCGGCGAGGACGACCTTGACGCGGCGGTCCTTCACGGTATTGTCACGCTCGGTCAAGCTGGGCCTCGATTTATCGGCATACAGCGGCTTTGCCGCGGCGGACAAGCCGCCCGCGGCCAGCCTAACCGACCATCGCAGCGGTCGGGGGCGTCGTCCACGGGCGGCGCTGCGCTCCGGCGCTTGCCCCGGCGGCCCTGTGCCGATAGTCGCGCGACCTGTTCCACGCGGACCACAGGCTGACGGCCGAGCGCCATTGGCCCCGGTCCTCGGACCGGACCCCTCTCCGAATCTCGGCCGCCGACCTCGGCGGTCTCGCAATCCACCAGTTCTCCCAGGAGCATCCCATGATCGCCGACCTCACCAAGGTTCGCAACATCGGGATCAGCGCTCACATCGACTCGGGCAAGACCACCTTGACCGAGCGGATCCTCTACTACACGGGTCGCATCCACGCGATCCACGACGTCCGAGGAAAGGACGGCGTGGGCGCCAAGATGGACAGCATGGAGTTGGAGCGCGAGCGCGGTATCACCATCCAGTCCGCCGCCACCCACTGCTCGTGGGGACCGGAAGACAACCGCCACCACATCAACATCATCGACACTCCCGGACACGTCGACTTCACCATCGAGGTGGAGCGCGCCCTGCGGGTGCTCGACGGCGCGATCCTGGTGCTGTGTTCGGTGGCCGGCGTGCAGAGCCAGTCCATCACGGTGGACCGGCAGATGCGTCGCTACAAGGTCCCCCGTGTGGCCTTCGTCAACAAGTGTGACCGGCAGGGCGCCAACCCCTTCCGCGTGTGCAACCAGCTTCGCGAGAAGCTCGGTCACAACGCTGTGATGATGCAGGTGCCCATCGGCCTCGAGGAGAAGCACGAGGGCGTGGTCGACCTGGTCACCATGAAGGCGCACACCTTCTCGGGCGACAACGGTGAGATCATCACCATCGGCGACATCCCCGCAGAGCTGCAGGCGATCGCTGAGGAGAAGCGCGAGGAGCTGCTCGACGCCGTCAGCATGTTCTCCGACGAGCTGACCGAGGCCATGCTCGAAGAAGAGGTCACGGTTGAGATCCTGCAGCAGGCGGTGCGCGAAGCCACCATCGCCCAGCAGATGACCCCGGTCTTCCTTGGCTCGGCCTACAAGAACCGTGGCGTGCAGCCTCTGCTCGACGCGGTGCTGGCCTACCTGCCGTCGCCCCCCGATGTCGAGAACGAGGCCATCGACATGTCCGGCGATCACGACGAGGGCGACGAGCCCAACGTCGTGGTCCCCACCGACCCCAACGGCCCGCTCGCCATGCTCGCCTTCAAGCTCGAAGACGGGCGCTACGGCCAGCTCACCTATGTCCGCATCTACTCGGGCACGCTGAGCAAGGGCGAGTTCATCTACAACATGCGCGGCAACAAGAAGATCAAGGTCGGCCGCCTGGTTCGGATGCACTCCAACGAGATGGAAGACATCGAAGAGGGCAGCGCTGGCGACATCGTCGCGCTGTTCGGGGTCGATTGCTACTCGGGTGACACCTTCACCGACGGCAAGATCGAGTGGGCGATGACGTCCATCCACGTGCCCGCCGCGGTGATCAGCCTCACGGTCACGCCCCAGGACAACAAGGCGCAGATCAACATGTCCAAGGCCCTCGGCCGCTTCACGAAGGAAGACCCGACCTTCCGCGTGAAGACCGACGAGGAGACCGGCGAGACCGTGATCTCGGGCATGGGCGAGCTGCACCTCGAGGTCTACATCGAGCGCATGAAGCGCGAGTACGGCGCCTTGGTGGACACCTCTCCGCCGCGGGTGGCCTACCGCGAGACCATCACGCGCAAGACCGCCTTCGACTACACCCACAAGAAGCAGACGGGTGGCTCGGGTCAGTACGGTCGCGTGGTCGGCTACATGGAGCCCACCGAAGAGGACGGCCCCGACTACGAGTACCTCGACGAGATCAAGGGTGGAGCCATCCCCCGTGAGTTCATCCCGTCTTGCGACAAGGGCTTCAAGAGCATGCTCGACAAGGGTCGCCTCATCGAGGCTCCCGTGGTCGGTGTGCGCTGTGTCGTCAACGACGGCAAGTACCACGCGGTGGACTCGTCCGACGTCGCCTTCCAGGAGGCCGCTCGCGGCGCCTGGCGGCAGGCCTACGACAAGGCCGGCGCGGTGGTCCTCGAGCCCATCATGAAGGTGAGCGTCGAGGGTCCGTCCGAGTTCCAGGGTGGCATCATCGGCACGCTCAACCAGCGCCGTGGCACCATCCTCGGCATGACCGAGGCCGACGGCTACGCCAACGTAGACGCTGAGGTCCCGCTCTCCGAGATGTTCGGCTACGCCACCGTGATTCGGTCGTCCACCCAGGGCAAGGCCGAGTTCACGATGGAGTTCGCGCGGTACTCTCCCGCGCCGAAGAGCATCCAGGAAGACCTGATCAAGCGCTACCAGGACGAGAAGGCCGCTGGCTGAGCGAGGCCGCGCCGCCACCCCGGAGTTTCAGATGGGCAATGGACAGCTGATTGGGCGAAGCCCCGTCCGGGCTGTGGCGGCGGCCGTTCGCGGCGGCCTCGAGGCCGGCCAGATCGGCGCCGTGATGGCGCGGGCTGGCATCGGAAAGAGCGCGTTCCTCATCCACGTGGCCCTCAACCATGTGTTGCGGGGCACGCCGGTGCTGCACGTCTCGCTGACGGACGGGCACGCCCGCGTTCGCAGCATGTACGACGAGATCTTCGCGGAGGTCGCGAACGCCGCTCGCCTGACGGACCGCGCCTCGGCGCGGGTCGACATCGAGCGCAACCGCGTCATCCACTCGTG
>JBDQIL010000004.1:0-17697 GCA_040264415.1 Myxococcota bacterium | reverse complement strand
ATCCAGGCTGGGCCGACGCGATGGCCGGCACGGCGGCCGCGCTGGCGGCCCTCCACGACGCGGGGGTGGCGCACGGCGCCCTCGCCCCCGGCCGCATCTGGGTGACCACCGGGGGGGCCTTGCAGGTGGTCGGTGCAGGCCTCCAGGGCGGCTCGATCGCCGCCGACCGGGCCGCCCTCGCCGCCCTCGCGCCGCCGGGGCCCGCGCCGTCCGAGACGCTGCCCCGCGACGCCTGGCGTGACCTCGCCCGAAGAGCACGCCGCGCCGTGCGCGCCGCCGATCCGGACGCCCTCGAAGAGCCCACCGAGTCGGTGCTCGCCTGGGGCCTCGAGCGCACCCCCGTTCACCCCTCGCCCGAGGGCCGCCTCGACGAGGTCGGATCGGTGCTCGGACCGGACGACGGTCGCGGGCTGCTCGACGATCCGGGCGACGCCACCGGCTGGTCCGACCACACCCTACCGGGCGAGCCCACGGGCGTCGTCACCGCCGCCGGCCAGCAGGCCCACCGCCGGATGGCCGCCCTGGTGCGCCTCGCCGACGGAGAGACCCCCAGGCTCGATCCGGCCGCGCTCGCCCGAATCGAGGGGCGGCCGCTCCCGGGGCTGACCGACGTCCTCTCTCGAGGCGGTCGACTGGTGCCGCCGCTGCCCGACCTGGGCCTCCACCCTGCGCCAGCCCCATCCCCGCAGCCCGAGCAGCCCACACAGCCCTTGCCGGCTCTGCACCACGACGGGCCCCCCGCGCCGGCGCGGTCGCCGGTGCGGGCGGTCCTCATCTTCTCTGCCGGCGTCGCCCTGACGCTCGCGGTGGGGGTCGCCGTGGTGTTGTTCCTCGCGCTCTGGCCGCGCTGAGGCGGCGACCTCAGCTGCGCTTGCGGCCGCCTCGGCTGCGCCGCCCCTTTCGCGGCGTCGGGCCAGAGTTGTCGGCCGCTCCGTCGTTGTCACGGGGTGGGTAGATCTCGTGAGCGGCCCGCCGGAACGCGTCGAAGGTGCCGTCGAGGATGCTGGCGCGGATCTGCTCCATCCACCGCGCGTACCAATGCAGGTTGTGGGCCGTGGTCAAGACCGCACCCAGGATGTCGCCCACGCGAAACAGGTGGTTGAGGTAGGCGCGGGTGAACTTCGTGCAGACCATGCAGTCGCAGGAGGTGTCTGGGGGGTACATGTCGGACCGGTACCGCTTGTCGGTGATCCGCAGGCGCCCGGTGTTGGTGTAGAACATGCCGCTGCGGGCGTGTCGGGTGGCGATCACGCAGTCGAACATGTCGATCCCGCGGGCCACCCCCTCGACGAGATCGATGGGGCGCCCCACCCCCATCAGGTACCGCGGGCGGTCGGCGGGCAGGTGGTCCACCGTGTAGTCGAGCACCTCGCACATGAGGTGGTGCCCTTCGCCGACGCTCAGACCGCCGATGGCGTAGCCGTCAAAGCCGATCTCTCGGATCTGCTGGGCGCTCCGTTCGCGCAGGTCGGGCCAGAAGCCGCCCTGCACGATGCCGAAGAGCGACTGGTCGGGCCGGGTGTGCACGGCCTTGCAGCGGGCCTCCCACCGGGCTGTGCGATCGATCGAGGCGGCGGCGCGATCCTTGTCGGTGCCGTAGGCCAAGCACTCGTCGAAGACCATGGCGATGTCAGAGCCCAGCGCCTGCTGGATCTCCATCGAGCGCTCCGGCGACAAGAAGGTTCGCCGACCGTCCACCTCGTAGGCGAATTCGACCCCCTCTTCGGTGACGCTGGACTTCTTCAGCGAGAAGACCTGGAATCCGCCCGAGTCAGTGAGGATCGGAAGATCGACCTGCATCATCTGATGCAGGCCTCCGTGCTTCGCGACCAGATGCTCGCCGGGCCGCTGCGACAGGTGGTAGGTGTTGGCCAGGATGATCTGGGTGGGGGTCTCCTGGAGGTGATGCGGGGTGAGACCACGAATGGCCCCCTGGGTCCCCACAGGCATGAATACAGGAGTTTGAACGGTCCCTCTGGCGAGCTCCAGCCGGCCCGCGCGGGCGGCGGTGCCGGTGGAGTCGGTCGCGTCGAGGTGAAAGGAGACGTGATTCACGCGGATGCCGTGTCGGGGATGGGGAGGGGCCGGACCCGCCGGTGGGGGGCCGCCGGCGCAACTCCAGGATGGCGCGCAAGGCCGCTCCCGAGATATCACCCGTGGGCGAACCGCGGCGCACTCTGCGGCTCGCTGACCTCTCCTCGGAACCGCATGGCGTCATCGTCGCAACGGCCCGCACCCTTCCCCCCCGGCATGCACTTGTCGGAGCACTACGCCGTGGAAGGGCTGGTTCGCCTCTCCGAGGGGCGGATGTTCTACCTGGCGAACGACGATCGGCCCGATCGGGCGCGTCGATTCTGCTGGGAGTGCGGCAGCGACGACACCTCCCGCGCCGAGGCCGTCTGTGTGTCGTGCGGCACAGACCTCGCCCCGCGGCGCTTCCTGGTCGCCGTGCGCTGGGATCGCTCCGGCTTCGACGCCTTCTCTCGCTACTTTGAGCGGCGCATCGAGCACCCGGGCTTCGCCCCGCTCGTCGACATGTTCTTCCAGGGTCCCGTGCTCTGCACGGTCACGCCGTGGACCGGTGAAGGCCTCCTGCTCGACGAGGGGTCGCCGCTGCCCTTCGAGCAGGTGGTCGACATGGCCCAACGCGCCACTGGCATGCTGGCCTACCTCCACGCCCAGGGCGTCCGCCTCAGCCGGCTGACCCGCGCGAACTTCCTGGTGCGCGACGGCAACCGGTACCTGCTGTTCGATCCCGAGATTGCGCAGGTCCATGAGGGCCCGGTCCCCGAAGACGAGCGCGGCGAAGAGGTTCGGTGGCTCGCCGAGATCCTCCGACGCTACACGCCCATCTCGGCCGTGGCGCTGCATGACTTCTTCGCCGCAGCGGTCGACACCGCCGACTCCTCCCCCAACGCGTTCGGTCGCGCCCTCGAGGCCCGCATGGCTGAGGTGCCCGCGCTGCCGCCGGCGCGCTCCGGCGCGATGAGCGACGTGGGGCTGTGTCGGGTGCTCAACGAGGACAACTGGGGCTGGGCGCACCTCGGCGAGGGGCTCGACCTCTACGTCTGCGCCGACGGCATGGGCGGCCACGACAAGGGCGAGGTGGCCAGCCAGATGGCCGTGGAGACCATCTGCGCCAAGGCCGCCCGCCGGATCGAGGCCCTCGACCGGATCTCGCCCGAGCGCCTCGAGAACGTCCTCGAGGAGTCCTTCCAAGACGCCAACAACGGCATCAAGGACCACTCCGAGACCCTCCGCAACGACATGGGCACCACCATGGTCGCGGCGCTGGTTCACGAGGATCGCCTCGCCTTCGTCGCGAACGTCGGCGACTCCCGCGGCTACCTGCTGCGAGAGGGGATGCTCCACCAGGTCACGCGCGACCACTCGCTGGTCGCGCGCATGGTCGAGCAGAAGCGCATCAGCCGCGAGGAGGCTCGGCACCACCCGCACAGCAACATCCTCCTGCGGACCGTGGGGACCGAGAGAAACGTCGACATCGACATCTTCAGCGTCGAGCTCGAGCCGGGCGACCGCCTGCTGCTCAACTCGGACGGTCTCTGGGGCGAGGTCGAAGACGAGGACATCGAGTCCATCCTCAACCACTACGATGATCCCCGCGTGGCCTGCCGCGAGCTGGTCCGCGCCGCCCACCATGGCGGCGGAAAAGACAACATCACGGTGGTCCTCTACGTCGTGCCCTGATCGGCCGCGCACCGGGCGCTTGGCCCGGGCAGAGTGAGGCGAACGGCGAAGCCGAGTCCCGTACGGCGGCGGGTGGGACCTCCGACCTCTGCCGACCGCACGCGACCGCTAGTCGAGCACCGCGCCGATCTCACCCTCGAGCTCGATCTCGAGTCCGTCGCCTGCGGGGTTGCCGATGGCGAAGATCCGTCCGTCGGCATCGACGAGCAGGGTCAGCGGCATCCGATCGATCCGGTACCGCCCCAACACCACACGGTGGCTGTCGCGCAGCACCGGGAAGCTGACCTTCTGATCTTCGACCCAGGTGGACAGGGAGCCGAGGTCGCCGTCGTCGGCGGTGATGGCGAGCACCTGCAGCCCCTTGCCGCCATGCCGCCGCTTCAGCCGCTCGAGGGCGGCGAGCTGACTCGAGCCGCCGTCTCCTCGGCTGAAGAAGTGCACGACCGTGGCCTTCGCTGGCCGCGGAGGGGTCACACCTGCGAAGTCGCCCAGAGACACCCGGGAGGTGCCGACGGCCGCGACGGCGGCGTCCTCGTTGATGGCCGGCAGCGTGAACAGCAGCGCGGCGTCACCGACGGTGACCGCCATAGGGGCGGCGTGGCTGGCCGGAGCGACCGCCAGACCGACGATTACGCTCAGAAGAGGGAGGGCTTTCATGGTCCCGTCTCCACGGGTAGGAGGAGGGGGCGACCGCGCAGGGACCGCGCGCTCGGCGTTGACCCATCAAGACTAAGGGCGGACCCCATGCCGATCAAGGCCCCCATTCCAGCGCCCCTGCCGGCGCAGAAGGTGGCGCACGTGGTCGCGGCCGCCGGCGGGCGCGCGTGGCTGGTCGGCGGCACCGTGCGCGATGCGCTGCTCGACCGTCCTGCGAACGACCAGGATCTCGAGGTCCATGGCCTCGAGGCCGATCGGCTGCAAGCGGCGCTGAGGGAGGTGGGCACGGTTCGTCGCGTGGGTCGGAGCTTTGGGGTCTTCAAGGTGCGCATCGGCCGGGACACCCTCGACGTGAGCCTGCCTCGGGCCGAGAGCCGCGCCGACGCCCCCGGCGGGACCAAAGCCGGTGAGATCCGGGGGGATCCGCACCTCGGCCTCGAGGCAGCGGCGCGCCGGCGCGACCTGAGCATCAACGCCATGGCCTGGGATCCCCTCACCGGGGAGATCGCAGATCCGTGTGGTGGGTGGCGCGATCTCTCGGATCGCGTCTTGCGAGCGGCCTGGCTGCCCCGCTTCGGCGACGACCCGCTTCGGGCGCTTCGGGTGGTTCGCTTCGCGGGGGTCCTCGGCTTCGACGTCGATCCCGCGCTCGCTGAGCGATGCCGCTCCCTCGACCCGGGCGGCGAGGCGCCCGAGCGACAGCGCATGGAGCTCGACAAGCTCTGGATGGGGGCGGCAGCGCCAGGCTGCGCCCTGCGGCTCGCAGCCGAGCTCGGCGTGCTCGCGCGGGTGTTGCCCGAGATCGGTGCCGATGTGGTCGCCGTCGTGTCCGACGCGCTCGACCGGGCCGCGCCCCGCCGGGGCCAGCTGCAGCCGGCAGCCCGCGCGCTGGCGGCCATGTGGGGGGTGGCTCTCCACCGGTGCTCGGCGGAGGCCGCCACCGTCGCGCTCGACCGCCTGCGGGTCTTTCGCCAGGACGGCTTCGCCGTACGCGACGCCATCTTGGGTTCGATCGTGGCGTGGCGGGCGATGGCGTCCGAGCCCTCCGACGCCAGCCTGCGGCGCTGGGCCGAGCGCGCCGACCTGGGGGTCGCGTGCGCAGTCGCGGCCGCTGCGGGCGCGTCGAGCGCAGGTGAGGCGGCGGCGCGGGCCCTGCGCCTTGGGGTCTCGGCGGCTCCGCTGCCGCCGCTGCTTACGGGCCGCGACCTCTCCGACCTCGGCGTCCCTCCAGGGCCCGAGATGGGCGATCTCCTCCGCCGGGTGCGCGACGCGCAGCTCGACGGCCACGTGCGCGACCCGGACGCCGCCATCGCCCTCGCCGAGCGGCTATGGACCTCCGAGGCGTGCAGCGGGGCCGCAACGGGCCGACCGGCATCTTCAGACCTGTGACCGGAGCCGTGGAGCACCCATGATCACGCTGACCTTCGCCTTCTTCGTCGGGCTCGCCTCGCCGATTCATGCCCAGGCGCCTCCGCCCGCCGCGTCCGAGGCCGCGTCCACCGTGTCGGCCAGTTTTGGTCTCCGCAACGAGTACCTCGTCGGCGACAAGCTGCTGGTCCCGATCACCCTGTCGAACCCGAGCGACAGCCCGGTCACGGTGCCCGACCTGTCGAGTCGGCCGTGGTTGGTGTCCTTCGAGATCGAGTCGGCGGATGGGCGCACCCAGCATCGCCGCACCGCGCCGCCGTCGGTCGACTCGGGTCGAACCCTGACGCTCGCGCCACGCGCCCGCCGCTACACCCTGCTCGAGATTCCCAGCGGCGGCGCCATCCCTGCGGGCGGCTACACCCTCACGGTGACGGTCGACCTCGGCGACCGCAAGCTGAAGGCCCAGCCGCAGTCCATCCAGGTCGTTCCTCCGCGACCCGTCGGTGGACAGGTCGCGGTGTCCACGCGGAGCGGCTTCGACACGGTCTGGGTGCACCGCGCAGAAGACGGGTTCGACCTCTACCTGCACCAACTCGACGCCACGCAGCCGGATCGGCCCCGCGGCCACTGGCACCTCGGCCACCTCGACCGTGCGGTCACGCCGTTGCTGTCCGAGGCCTCCGCGGCCGACGACAGCAGCCGCTATGTTCTCTGGCTCGAGGGCGGCCGCGACGTCGTCCTCGCGCAGATCCAGGGCACCAGCTTCCGGGGTGAGCCGCGCCGATTGACGGTCCCTTGGCCGAAGGTCGAGGTGCCCGCCGCCCCCATGCTCGACGGGCGCGGGCGCGTGAGCGTGCCGCTGTGGGTCCCGGCCCCGAGCGGCACCGGGGGAGAGATTCGGCTGCTCGCCTTCGATGAGCGCCAGCGACCCGTCTTTCGCCGGGTCGCGAGCTTCCCCGCCCGGCCCACGGTGCGCACCACGGTCGACGACTCAGGCAACGCCCATCTCGTGGTGGGCACCGGCGGCACGGTCGACCTCTACACGCTCCGAGCCGACCTCCCCCCCAACCACGAGCTCCCCGTCGCCGGCCGGCGGCTGGTCCAGCTGCCCGACGGCGAGCGCCTCGCCGAGCTCACCTTCGTGGACTTGCCGACCGCCAAGGGGCAACGCGGGGGGCTCGCGCTGCAGCTCACCCTCCGCCGCGGCCCCGGCCTGCAGACCCGCCTCGTGAGCATGGGCGGCAAGACCCTATCCGACCTCCCCGGGATCCCCGTGGCCGACGATGACACGCTGATCGCCGCGGTTCCGGGGGGCTGGACCACCCCGAGTGTCGTCATCGAGCGCGGCGGACAGCTCGTCCTCGAACAGGACGCAGCGACCTCAGCCCTGCCGCCATCGCTGAAGCAGTCGCT
Source organism: Myxococcota bacterium (assembly GCA_040264415.1). GTDB lineage: Bacteria > Myxococcota_A > UBA796 > UBA796 > UBA2385 > M30B51. The sequence continues at coordinate 10,551 of JBDQIL010000004.1, read as the reverse complement.
CGGGTGGCGGGTGGTGCGGGGCGGCGACGGCCAGCCCTACCTCGTGCTCCTCCAGCCCAGCGGGCCGGTCACGGTGTCCCCGTTGGCGCTACAGCCCCGCGGGTGACCGCGCGGGCGGCCGGTCTTGCCCAGCCACTCCCGCACCTGCGGGAGCTCGCGGTGGCGTCGGGCTTCGTCCTGCTCGACCAGTGGGGCTGTCTGCACGACGGAGAGCGCCCCCATCCCGGTGCGCGTCCGCTGCTCGAGGCCTTGCGGGCCCAGCGCATCCCCGTGGCGTTGGTGAGCAACTCGTCGCGCGCTGCGGCCCCCAGCCAAGCCATCCTCGACGAGATGGGGCTCGGCCCCCACCTCTACGACGCCATGCTGACTGCCGGCGAGATGGGGGCGCGGTGGCTCGTCCAGGCCTGGCAAGCGGGTCGGGTGCGGCGGGTCTGGAGCCTGTTCGGCCCACCGGGCCCCACCAGCGTGGTCGCGACCTTGGGCATGCCGGTGGCATCATCCATCCACTCCGCCGACGCCATCGTGGTGAGCGGCATCCACACCGACCCGCCCGAGCAGTTCCGGGCGATCCTCGAGCTCGGACTCGAGCGGCAGCTGCCGCTGCTCTGCCTCAACCCAGACGTCCGCAGCGTCCAGCCCGACGGGAGCTTCGCGTGGTGTCCAGGGGCCCCAGCCCAGCTCTACGCCGCCATGGGAGGCGAGGTGCGGGCCTGGGGCAAGCCAGACGGCGCCATCTACCAGGCGGCACGCCAGGCGCTCCACGACCCGCCAGGGCGAGGCCTGGGTGTCGGCGACTCTCTGGCCCACGACGTTCGAGGGGCGCGAGACGCCGGCCTGCACAGCGTGTTGATCGCGCGGGGCATCCACTGGCGCGACCTGGGGCTCGACGCCCCGGGGCAGTGGCCCAGCCCAGAAGCGGTCACCACGCTCGGACGCCAATACGACGCGCCGCCGACGGCGTTCCAGGCCTGCCTGCGCTGGTAGCGACCGGCGGCCTGCCAGAGACCTCCACCATCCCGCGCCGGGCGCGCAGGACGACGCAGCGAGGCCGCGCCCAGGTGGACGCGGCCTCGTTTCAGCAAGGGGGAGGGGAGGGGGCGCCCCCGACTACTCGGAGCCCTCGCAACATCCAGCCGTCGAAGAGTCGCGGCACCAGTCGTCCCGGGTGAGCGGCTCGTCATTGCTGTCGAACCCAAAGGCCTCCGCACAGGTGACCAGCGGATCTTCGTTCTCGCCGCACATCTCGGGGTTGGCGCAGCAGAAGGCCGTCAGGTCCTCGTCGCAGTACGCCTGCTCGAGCCGCTCGGTGCAGGCACGGAATGCGCCATCGACCGTACGAGCCTCGGTCTTGATGGTGCACTCGTTTGCAGAGATCTCGGCGTCACGGCACGAGCCCTCGACCACGAGGGCCGCAAAGGACACGGCTCCGTCGTCGTAGGGGACGCTCCAGGTCTCGAGCACCGCGGTGTACTCGATGCCCTCGCGCTGGTCGGTGTTGACCGTGCAGAACTCGGCCGTGGCCCGCCCGGCGTGCGCCGTGTTGAAGCCGATCCGACCACCGGCCTGGAAGCAGGCGCCATACTCGATGGCGACCTCGCGGCCCTGGCTGTCGGTGTAGAAGCCCTGAAAGTCGCCGATCTCCACGCCGGGCGAGCCCGTGTAGTAGCTCGACAGGCCGCTGAAGAGGTCGATGTCGCCGTCGTCGGACACCTCGTCGGGCACCCGGAAGTTCTGCTCGGGGTTCGACGATGCGACCGAGTGGTTCCAGAAGACGGTCTCGGGATCAACGATCACGCAGACGTCGTCGCCGGTGCCCTGGTAGGTGAAGGTGGCCCCGCCACGGAAGCTGGCGTCGGTAGACGCGAGCTGGCCGAAGAAGCAGCGAGCGCGCCCTTCGTCGTCGGTCTCCTTGCACCACGTCGCGGGGTCGATGCCCTGGTCGGGCAGGCCCTGCATCTCCGCGAGCTCGTCCTTGGTGAGCACCTGCATCTCGCCGATCTCGATGATCTGCGGGACGGAGTCGCCCGGGTCGGGGAGCGCGTCGGTGTTGTTGGCGTCACAGGCGGCGAGCGCGAGGCTCGCACCAATCAGCAGGAGGCGGTGGTTACTCATCGATCTTCAGCCCCAGCGTGAGGGAGAATTCCTTGTCGGGGTCCGTGACCACCGCAGCCTCTTCAGCCACGAGGTCGCCGTCACCCACGTACTTGCCCGGGAAGTTCAGCACATCGACGAAGTTGGTGCCGGACTGGTAGTTCTCGTCGTAGTAGAAGACCTGGTTGCCTTCCGTCTCGTCGCAGGTGCGGAAGTCGAAGGTCGAGCTGGGCATGTCCATCCAGCCCCAGATCTGAACGCCTTCCACGAACTCGGTGTGCAGGATCTCGACATCAGCGACGTAGTCGCCGTTGCTCGTCGGCTCGAAGTCGAGGGGCCCGACGAAGCGAACCTCGGCATCACCGGTGAGGTACTGCATCTCGTAGCAGCGCTCGCGGAGCTCGACGCCAGACGTGACCTCGTCGCTGTCGTCGTTGAGGATCGGGCTCTCCAGATCGTCAGCGAAGAAGTCGAGGACCTCGTCGTAGTCTTGGTACCGGCCCGTCACGAGCTTGCACTTCATCTGCTGGTAGCAGCCCCAGTCGAAGCGCCCGATGGTGGTGCCGCCGTAGGGGTAGGTGTTCCCCTCGGTGCCCTCGTCGAGGATCGGTCCGATCTCGGGGTGCGGGTAGCTGTAGAGGTCGTTCCGGATGGACGCGAACACACCCAGGTAGACTGGGCCGAGCACCCGAGGATCGTCGGACAGCGTCTTGAGGTTGTCCTCGGCGTCGAGGACCTCGAGCTGCACGTACTCGGCGGGGATCGTGACGGTCCCCTTGAGGTCGCGGTGGGTCAGGTAGTCGTTCTCGTTGTAGCAGCCGGAGAGGCCGCTGATCGCGAGGCTGACAGAGCAGATGGCGAGAGGAATTCGCATATTAGAACTCGTACTCGGCGCCGAGGGTGATGCGGGTGGGGTTGTTGCGGCCGGTGATCACCCAACGGTTGTCGAAGGAGATGCCGGCGAACTCGCCCTGGCGGATGTTGAAGGCGTTCTGGAACTCTACGATGCCGGACAGGGCGCCCTTCCGCACGGGGAACTTCTGCTCCATCCGCAGGTTGACGTCCATCCAGGGCTCGGTGCGGGTGTATGTACCGCGGGTCGCCCAGAGCACCGAGGTGCCGGCGTAGCCGCCGCTGTAGCCCCGGCTGAGCGGGTAGCCGCTCTCGTAGAAGACCACCATGCCCAGCTGGGTGGTCCACGGGTCGTTCGGGATGTCCCACGACGCGCCCAGCTTGACGCTGTGGCGGATGTCGGTCGGGAGCAGCCCGTCGAGGTAGTACGGGACCTGCGGAGACACCTGGAGGATGCCCGTGGGGCCCGACTGCGTGGTGCCGCGGCTGATGGAGTACGAGTAGGTCCCCTGCATCTCCCAGCGGTCCGAGTAGACCTTGAGGAGCGAGGCGTCGAACCGGTAGTAGTCGCGACGGGCGATGACCGGGGTGCGCATCCGGTAGTAGTCCACCAGGGTGCCGTCGGTCGTGCCCACGAGGTTGTAGCCGTCCTGGTCCCAGATGAGGTTGAGCTCATCGAAGGCGTACAGGTTCCGCGTGTACTTTCCGGTGAAGTACATCTGGGCGGCCAGGTCGCGGACGATCTCGCGCTCCGCACCCACGCTGAAGATGTCGGCGCGGGGCTGGGTCAGCTTCTCCAACACGGAGTTGGTGTTGGCGATGGGCGCGTAGTCGAAGTCGTTGTTGGCGTCGGACGCGAAGCCACCGAAGACCTCACCCAGGTACAGCTTGGAGCCGACGTTGGCCTGGGACAGGTAGTCGGCGACGCCCAGGCGGCCGGTCTCGTTGAAGCGGCCGATGGAGCCGGACACCTTGGTCTTGTTGTCGCCCCACGGATCCCAGATGGCGCTCAACCGCGGACCCCAGAGGCCCGTGTTGATGATGACATCCCCCACGTCGTTGCGGAAGAACTGGCGGTCGTACCGGGTGCCGTAGCGCAGGGTGAAGTTGTCAACCGGCTTGTAGACGTCCTGGAAGAACCCGCTGTAGACCTCGGAGGAGGTGACGTAGTTGAACGGGTCGCTGTACTCCACCCAGTAGTAATTGGAGAACGTGTCCGGGTTGAAGGCCTGCTGGTTCCAGTCCACGTAGTAGTGGTTGCCGGTGATGCCGAAGGTCTTGTTCCAGACCAGCAGGTCGGCGTCGGCTCCGAAGGTGAAGTCGTGGGTGCCAGCACCCTCGACCTGCAGCAGCTTGAAGCGGGTCTGGGCGTGCCCGCGCCAGCGGTCGTCGTAGTCGAAGATGATGTAGTTGTCGGAGTTGTACGCGTTGTTGCTGCCCAGGCGAGCCGGGGTCTCCAGGTCCAACGAGTTCTCAAGCTCTTCGGGCTGGCACGGGTTGTAGCCGATGTCCTCGTTGTGGGTGCACGGCACGCCGTAGCGCTCAATGAACGTCTTCTGGACGTTGGCCTTGGTCTCCAGGAAGGAGTTGGGGCTGATGAACCAGTCCCACTGCAAGGACACCACGTAGCCGCCCTGCGACTGCCGGCCCTGGGCCTCGGGCAGCACGAACCGGTCGGACGCCTCGATGTTGTCGATGGTGGTCGGGTCGGTCTGGGTGAACAGCGTGAAGCGGTGCTCGGTGCTCGGCTGCACCGTGAGCTTGGCGAGGACGTAGTGGCCCTCGTAGTCACGGGGCGTGTCCACGCCAGCGGTCGAGATCAGCGAGCGCTCGGTCTGGTACGAGGCGACGAACCAGGCCTTGTCCCGGATGATCGGACCCGAGATCTTCATGCCGAACTGGTAGCTCTGGAAGGTGCTCTCGAAGTCGGTGGGCGCGAGGAACGTGCCGTCGGCGGCGTAGCGAGCCTCTTGCCGGGGCGACCAGTCACCGTTGGTGACGTACATGCCGGTCTTGAACTCGAAGTTGTTGCCGCCCGTCTCGGTCACGATGTTGATCGTGCCGCCCAGGTTGCTGTACTCCGGGTCGAAGGCGCTGGTGAGCACCTCGATCTGCTCGATGGCGTCGAAGTTGAAGTTGAGCGAGAAGGTACCGGTGACCGGGTCGGTGATGTTCACACCGTCCAGCATGTAGGTGTTCTCGTTGCTCGCAGAGCCGGCGACGTTGGGGTTCGACCCGCCGCTGACACCTGCAGCCATCTGGACCGCCGACTGGTAGGACCGGCCCGCGGGGATGCGCTGCAGGAAGTCCTTGGTGAGCACCGTGCCGCGGTTGGCCGACTCCGTATCGATGACCGAGCGGGCCTCTTCGACCACCAGCTCTTCGCCAGCGGTCTCGAGGGGCATCTCGATGGTCAGGTCGGCCGTGCGACCGATGTTGACCGGGATGCCGACCTTCTTGATCTTCGAGAAGCCGGCCGCCTCAGCCTGCACCTGGTAGGTGCCGGGGGCAGCTCGATGAAGTAGAACCGGCCCTCTGCATCGGTCTCGGCCTGGCGTTTGTCCATCATGTTGTCGGACGTGACCGTGATCAGGACGCCCGGAACGGACAGCCCCTGATCATCGACGGTCTTGCCGCGGATGGCGCCAGTCGTAGCCGAGAACGCCACGCCTGGAAGCAGGGTAGCGAGGATCAGCAGGGTGCGGAGTAGAGCAACGAGTCTGGGCATGGCCCTTCCTTGAGAGGATGCTGCCGTAGAGACCTGTGATGCCAGGCGCCTTCGAGCACCGAGGTGCGACTTGGGGTTCCTGACAGCCGCCCGGGGGCGGCGGAGCAGACGGCAGCATTAGGCGGCCCCCGCGGGAAAGTCAAGGGTGTCCAGCGGGAGGGTGGTCAGAACCGCGGCAACGGTGTTCCACGGAGCGGACCGCCACCGCCGAACCCGGGGAGCAGACGGTTGCTGTGCGAGCGCTTCGCTGCTTGACGGTGCGCCGGTTCATCCGCTACGAAGTCCCTGTGCCTGTCCGCGCGACGCATGTCCGCGCTGATCGTTCGAGCCCGCCCCGACCTGCTGTCCGGCGGCCCTCCTCCAGGAGCAAGAGTCCATGAGAAAGCTTGTCTTCGGTGCCGCCGTCGCCCTGTTGGGCGCCGCGCTGGTCACTGCGCCGGGTGACGCCCAGGCGACCACCTTCAAGGAACTGACCGAGGCCGAGCGCGTCGATCTGGCCGACATGATCGTGCGAGGCACGGTCACCGAGGTCTGGACCGAGCGCGACGAACGCGGTGTCATCTGGACTCGCGCGCAGGTCGAGGTCAGCTCAGTGCTGAAGGGTGATCCCACCGTCGATGCGCTGATCGTGGACCAGCTGGGCGGCGAATGGGCCGGCTTGCGGATGCAGGTCGGCGGGGCCGCGCGCTTCAGCGCGGGCGAAGACGCTGTCTTGTTCCTGGCCAGTCAAGAGACGAAGGGTCGCGTGCTCCTCCAGAGCATGGGCCTCGGAAAGTGGACGGTCCGAATCGACCCCCACAGCGGGCAGGAGATCGTTCAGCGATTCATGCCCCCGATGAACGAGGACTACGACCACCGATTCATCCCCGCGCCTGCGAGAGAAGACCGCCTCTTCTTCGCAGACTTCGAGGATCGCATCGTCAGCCGGGCCCAGGCCCCCGCAGAGGTGAAGTGATGGGTGCCTCCTTCCTCATGCTCCTCGCCCTCTCGGGCGGCGACGCCCACGCCTGGTTCCATCTGGGCCACGTCTGGTCCCGCATCGACATCCCCATCGAGTGGTACTCCGCCGACGTGGTCGATGACTCGGTCGACCCTGACTACGTGATCCCCGCGGTCGAGGAGTCCTTCGCGGTCTGGGCTGACAAGGCGCCCTGCGCCGAGCTCGGCGCCGAGTACCTCGGAGTGCGCGAGGGCTACGACAAGGGCTTCAACAACGACGGCCTGTTCACCTTCACGCTCGAAGATCCCGACGAGGATCTCGAGGGCACCACGCTCGGGGCCACCGTGTGCTGGCCCACCGGCCAATTCGCGTTCGCCCGCGATGACGTGTCGTACACCTACACGGTGGACTGCGACATCGTCTTCAATGACTACGTGGACTGGGCCACGAACGAGGCCATCGAGCAGGGGGACTGCAACAACGAGACCTCGCTCAAGGCCGTGACCACACACGAGATCGGTCACGCCTACGGCATGGGCCACTCGTGCGACGACCCCACCGACGACGCGGTCAGCGCGAAGCCCCTCGGCGTCAGCTGTGACGACCCCGATCTCCGCTTCGCGACCATGTTCTGGTCGCTGGGATCGTGCAACAACGGCCCGGCCGAGGGCCTGACCGACGACGACATCGATGGCATCAACGCGCTGTACGGCCCGTACTGCTCCTTCAACGCCACGGCGGACACCGAGCGCTTCGGCGGCGCGCCGCTTGAGGTCTGCTTCGAGGTCGAGTGCAACGAAGAGCCCGGTGACTTCGAGTGGAACTTCGGCGACGGCAACTACGATGACAGCGCCCTGACGACCTGCCACACCTACGAAGAGCGCGGTCAGTTCTCGGTGTCGCTCACGACCTCGGGGTCGGGCAGCGAGTGCGGCGACTGGGAGAACGAGGTGCGGCAGCGCGCCTATGTTCTGGTCTGCGGCGATCCTGAGCCGGCCGAGGGCTTCGACGGCCTCTTCACCTACGAGCACTTCGACGGGCTCGTCTACCAGATGGTCAACCAGACCGACACCTCGGTGTACGGCTGCATCGATCAGGTCACCTGGGAGGTCTACAAGGGCAGCGAGCTGGTCCAGAGCGCCAGCGCCTGGTCGCCGAAGATCGAGTTCCCGAGCGAGGGCGAGTACCGCGTGGTCCTGAATGTCGGCGGCCCCGGTGGGTTGTCGGCCGGTGAGATCACGATCGACGTCGAAGACAAGGCTGGCGATCGCGGCGGCTGCGAGGTCGTGTCTGGCACCGCGGCGGGCCTCGCAGGCCTGCTCGTGGGCGTCGCCGCGGCCGCTCGGCGCCGCGAAGACTGATCGCGGGGGACACCCTCTGTTCTGTTCGCGGCCCGCCTCTCCGGCGGGCCGCGCTGCGTTTCAGGGCTGTATCGAAGCCGACTGACCATCGCCGGCGTCGTCATTGAGCTGGGCGGACGCCTGGTCCACCCAGCCCGTGAGGCGGGTCTGGTACTCGGCTGGCGCGACGCTGTTCGACTCGGCGTGATCCGCCCCCGGCACGCGCCATCGGTCTCGGGGGTCCGGGGCCGCCGCGTACAGGAGGTCGGCGTTGGCGACTGGGATGTAGGTGTCGTCGCGGGCGTGCACGATCATCGTCGGCACCCCGATCACCTCGGTGAGGGCCTGAACGTTGTCCCAGTCCTCGTTGAAGAACCAGCCATCGGCCAGGTTGAGCCCCGCGGCGCTCTCGTCGAGCAGGAAGTCGAGGTTGGCGAAGGTGTCTTCGGTGATGAGCGCGAGCGGTGGCTCGGATCGTGCGGTGCGAATGGCGACAGCACCGCCCAGGCCCAGCCCGATCGACGCCAGCGCGCCGGTGCCTTGCTCCCGCAGCTCCGCGGCGTACCGGACCGCGGCCAGCCCGTCGGCCTCGAGGCCCGCGAGATCAGGCTCCCCTTCGCTGCGACCGTAGCCGCGGTAGTCGAAGGTCAGGACGTCGTAGCCCCAGCTCCAGTACTGCTCCACCCGACGCCAGTGGGTGTCGATGTTGCCGTCGTCTCCATGGAAGAAGACCACGACCTGGGCGGGGTCGGGCTGCCTGGCCCACGCCCCGTACAGGGTGAGGTCCTCCGACGGGAAGGTCACCAACTCGACGGATGCGCCTGGGATGACGTTGCCGCTGAGCGAGTATTGGTCGACCTTCTCAGGATTGTAGAGCTGCGGATCGAAGCTCAGACAGCCGGTCGTCAAAAGCAGAGGCAGCCCACGCGTAGAACGCAGCCAGGGTCCAGCCGTCATCGCGCACCTCCAAAGCGATACCGAGCGCCCAGCTGTACCGACAGCGCGCCGGCGTCTCCGATGCCCAGATAGTCCACGGTCGCCGCCTTGTTGTCGGTGAAGGGCGCCATCCAGCGAGCCTCGGTGATCAGATCGAGGCGGCGGAGCGTGAACTGGTTTCCGAGGCTCCACGAAGGGATCGCGGCCCCGGGTTGTGCCTGGAGGATCGCCGTGGGTCCGAGGTAGACGAGGTGCCGGTGCCGGCTCCAGGCCCACGAAGCTCGGAGGTCCAACTCGGTGTAGACGCGCGCGCCGCCCTCGGGCTCGCCGGATGAGAGATCGCCGGAGAACAGATCGACGGTGACGTCGGCCATGAGCGCCGGCGCGGCCCCGTTCTGGTCCAGGAAGCCCCACCCCACCCCGGCCTCAGCGCCGAACAAGCCGAAGAGGGCCAGGGTGCTCCAGTTGATCGCGCCGTGCAGATCGACCGTGTCGGTCAGCCCGTGGGCGACGCCAGCGGTGCCGAGCGGGAGCGGCTTCATGCCCCCGGCGTAGTCGGCGATCGGCCCGCCCGCGGTCGCAGTGATCGCCGTGCCCCCGTCACCGAGGGGGCGCACGCCGCGCGACACTGAGCAGCCGGTGAGGAACGCGAGCGCCGCAACCGTGATCGCGCGGTGACCGTGCACGGGACGCTCCAAGGTGAGGAGGGGCGCCCATCGTACGCCTGCGCGCGTCGTTGACGGCTGGTCGCGTGGCGGGCGACCGCATATCGGTGCAGTCATGCGAACCCATCGAGATCCCTCTGTGGCGCGGCGGACCGGCTCGATCCCAGCCGTGGCGTGCGCGGTGTTCTGGTGGGCGGGCCCCGCGGGCGCTCAAGCGACCGGAGACGCCATCGCGCTCGACCGTCTGACCGAGCACATCTCGTTCACGCTCCCCGAGCGCAGCCGAGAGCGGGTGTCGGACACCGTCGGGATCGGCGGCCCGTGGCGATTGGTCGCCACGGTCGACGGCGTCCGCACCTGGGAGGCGCCGCTTCCGGTGCGCCCTCGAACCTTGAGCTTCGGCCGACCTCCGAAGGGCATGGCGGTGGTTCGGCGCCACCCCGGCGCGACCAGCTGGACCGGCGCCCGGGTCGTGAAGCACGCCGGAGGCTACGGGCGGGCGGGCCGAGCGAACAGCTGGGAGGTCACGCAGCGCGCGCTCCGGGTGCGGCGCAAGATCGACGCCGGGCCCCCCGCACCAGACGAGTACGGCGTCGAGTACCCACGCGCGGTCGAGCGAGAGCGAGATCTGAACCGAGCCGACTCCAGCCTGATCGGCGACCGAGCCTTCGCTGCGCGCTCGCTGCAGGTGGACGACACCACCCGTCACGGCCTGCTGTTGCCCGCTCCGGCCGGCGCCCGGGTCGACCTGGTCGTGCCCGATGGAGCCGTCTTCGATCTCACCCCGATGCTGCTGCCCCCTGAAGCCGCTGATCCGGCCTCACCGTCAGACGGGGCGCAGCTGACGGTGCGGGTGCGACAGGGAGAGCGGGTGACCGAGCTTCACCGGCAGCTCCTGAGGGTGGGGCGCCCGCTGCCGCTCCAGCTCGATCTCGACCCCTGGTCGGGGGAGCGGGTGACGCTGGAGCTGCTCACAAACCCGCTCGAGACCACCGACCT
>JBDQIL010000003.1:0-18488 GCA_040264415.1 Myxococcota bacterium | reverse complement strand
TGCCACGGCCGCGTCCCCCCTCGTCTACTTCGCGATGGTCGACCGCTTCGCCAACGGCGACCCCACCAACGACCAGAGCGTCGACCCCGCCGACCCCCACGCCTTCCACGGCGGCGATCTTCAGGGCGTGATCGACCACCTCGACCACCTCGAGGGGCTGGGCGTCACCCACCTCTGGCTGTCGCCCGTCTTCGAGATGCGCACCGAGAAGATCGACGAGTGGGGCGCCTTTCACGGCTACTGGGTGAGAGACCTGGCGCAGATCGAGCCTCGCTTCGGCGACGAGGCCACGCTGCGCGCCCTCGCCCAGGCGCTCCACGCCCGCGACATGAAGCTCGTGCTCGACATGGTCTGGAACCACACCGACTACGACGCGCCGCTGCTGCGCGACCACCCCGACTGGTTCCACGACACCGGCGACATCGTCGACTGGGACGACCCCACCCAGCGCGTGACCGGCCGCGTGCACGGGCTGCCCGACCTCGCCCAGGAGCGCCCGGCTGTCGCGCGTCACCTCGCGTCCACCTCCAGGGGCTGGATCGATCGGGTCGGCGTCGACGGCTTTCGGGTGGACGCGGTGGGGCACATGCCGCTCCCGGCCCTCGCCCAGCTCAACGCAGGCCTCGACGCGCACCAGCCCGGCTTCTGGACCCTGGGGGAGGACTTCACCGGCGATCCGGAGCGGCTCGCGCGAACCCTTCGAGACGGGTCGTTCGATGCGGTCTTCGACTTCCCGCTGCGCTACGCCGCCATCGACGTCTTCTGCCACGACGCCCCGCTCGGGCGCCTGGCCAGCACGCTGTCGCTCGATCGGCTCTACGACGACCCCACCGACCTGGTCACCTTCCTCGACAACCACGACCTGCCGCGGGTGACCACCGAGTGCGGCGGCGACGCGGCGCGGGTCGACCGCGCGCTGGCCTTCCTCTTCGCCCAGCGCGGGGTGCCCTCGCTCACGTGGGGCACCGAGGTGGGGTTGCCCGGAGGCGAGGAGCCCGACAACCGGCGCGACCAGCCCTGGGACGCGGTCGCGTCGCCCGAGGGCGCGCGCCGGGTCGCGCGGGTGGCGGCGCTGGCCCAGCGTCGCGCGGCCTGGCCGGTGCTGCAGCATGGCAACACCGTCGTGCTCCACCTCGACGACGACCGGCTCGTGCTGGGCCGCTTCACCGCCACCGAGGCCGTCGTCATCGACCTCTCGGGGCCGGGCTCGCCGCCCGCGCCGCCCCTCCCGTGGTCGGCCTCCGCCCCGGTGGAGGCCACGGCGCTGCACCTGCAGACCGGCCCGCCCGGCGCCCTGCGTGTGCAGCTGCTCCGGGTGCCAGGCGACGCGCCGCCCCCGTGGGCCGCCTTCTTGACCGCGCCCCCCGCGCATCGGCTCGTGGTGACCGTGCCCGACGACGGCGCGGGTCTGCGGCTGGTCGGCGCGGGCCCCGAGCTCGGGCACTGGGATCCCTCCCGCGGAGTGCCCTTCGTGGCGGGCGCGGCGTCGGTCGAGCTGCCGGGCGGCTCGGCGGCGGCCTTCAAGGTGGTCCGGGTGACCGACGGGGGCGTCACCTGGCCCGACGGCCCGGACACGGTGACCCGGTTGCCCTGGGCCGGGGGAGAGACCCACGTGGGCGCCACCGTCCCCTGACCCCTGGGCGACGGGCCCGCCCGCAGGCGGTATCCTCTCCGACCGCCCGCCCGTCCCTGCGGTACCCATGCAGTTGGCTGTCCTCGACATCGTCGCTCGCCGAGCCATCCGCCGCCCTGGCGACGGGGCCGCCGGCTACGACCCGGCCGCCTTCGAGATCCGTCTCCAGGACGGCGGCTGGGTGCCGTTCCCGATGCCGGACGACGCCGGCTGGCAGTCGAGCTGGGCCGCGCTCATGCTCGGGGATGCCCGGGCGGGACGCCACCTGGGCGAGCGCCTGGCCGATCGCCTCGAGGCCGCGGGCTGGTCGGCCTGTGCGCCCCGCCTGGTGCGTGCGATCGGCGCTGGACAGCCCGTGCGGGTTCGGGTGCGTGCCCCCGACCCGGCCCTGTTGGCCCTGCCGTGGGAGTGGCTGCCGCTCACCACCGGGGGCGAGCCGCTGGTCACCTGGCCCGCGATCACGGTGCAGCGCGCTTGGGACGGCGCCGCCGCAGCGCCGCAGGCCGCCCTCGCCGCGCGGGCCAGCCGACGCGGCACCGATCGGGTGTTGCTCGCGACGGGTGGAGAGCCCAGCGCCTCCGATGGGGTGGCCGCCGCTCTGATGCGCGCCTCCCGCGCCGGCGGCCGTCCCCTCGAGCCCGCGCGCGACCGCCTCGACCGAACCTCGGCCGGCCAGCTCGATCGCCACCTGCGGGCCGAGGCCCAGCACCAGCGACCCGTCGCGGTCCTCCACCTGCAGGCCGCCGCGCTGGCCGACGGCGCGCTCGCCTTGGCCGCCGACCCGTCCCCCCTCGGCCCCGACGCGCTGCGCTCGCTGCTGGTCGGCCACGCCGGCACCCTGCGCCTGGTCGTCATCGTACCCACGTGCGGGGCGCCCGGCGCCGACACCACGGCCCTCGGCCTCGCGGCGCACCGCGCCGGAATCGAGGCGGTCGCTTCATCGCGTTGGCCGCTCTCGCCTGGGGGCGCGGAGATCCTCGCGGATCACTTCCACCGCGCCACCCTCGCCGGAAGCCTGTCGGTGGAGGACGCCCTGCAGCAGGCCCGACAGGCGCTGCAGCAGGCCGGGCTGGCCGGCGACGCCGCGGGCCTGTACTTCTGCGCGCACGCCACCGCCGAGCACCGCCCCCTGGCTCCCCGGCCCTGGCCCGGGCTGCTGCCGTACGCCGCCCATCAGGCGCCCTTCTTCGCGGGCCGACAGGGCGAGGTCGATCGTGTGGTCGAGGCCATCGAGCGCCTCGAGGCCGACGGGCGCCGCCGCTTGCTCGTGCTGTCGGGCGTGCGCGGCTCGGGCCTGCGCTCGCTGGTGGCGGCCGGGGTCGCCCCCCGCCTGATCGAAGAGCGCGGCGGCCGCGTGGTTCGGGTGCGGGCCGGCGCGCCGATCCCCGCGGCCACCGGGCCCCGCGTGCTCTGCATCGACGACGTGCCCACGCTGCTCTCGGATGGCGACCCGGGCCGCCTGGTGCAGGCGCTCTGGGTAGCGGCGTCAGAGCCCGAGACCATCGTGCTGATCCCCATCCCCTCCGAGGTGCTGGGTCGCTGCGGCGAGCTGGCCATCGACGCGGTGGGCACGCGGCTCGACACCGTGACCACCGACGAGCGGCACCACCTCATGCTGCGCGCCCCGGGCCCCCGGGCGCTCCAGCAGATGGTCGAGGGCCCCGCGCGCGCGGTCGGGCTCCGAGTGGAGGACGGCTTGAGCGTGCGCATCGCCGCCGAGCTGGCCGACCTGCGCCAGCCGCTCCCGCGCCTGTCGGCACTGCTGACCGGCATGTGGGAGCGGCGCGACGGCGACACGCTGACCTGCGAGGGCTACGCCGCGCTGGGCGGCGCCGCCGGAGCCATCGCCACGCGGGCCGATGCGGCGCTCGAGGGGCTGTCCGACGACGATCGCGTCGCCGTGCAGGCGGTGGCCGTGGCCCTGTCGGGCGACGGGCGCGCCCCGCTCCCCACCTTCGCCCCCGCCGCGCTCGTAGACCGCACCCGCCTCGACGCCGGGGCGGTCGATCGCGCGCTCGCGGTGCTCGAAGACCACGGTCTGGCCGCCCGCGCCGCGCGCGGTGAGCGGGTGGCCCTGGCCTCCATCGCGCTGGTCGATCAGTGGCCCCGCTTGCAGCGCTGGCGGGCCTCCGCGCAGACCCCATCGGCCCCCGCGCCGGTCCAGCCCCGCGCCGGCCTGGGTCGCGGCTGGTTGGTCGCCGCCGCGGCGCTCCTGGCCACCGTGGTGGTGGGCCTCGGGAGCGCGTGGGCCGGTCGCGAGCGCGCCCAGGACTTCCTCGGCCACGCGGTCGAAGACCCGCTCCGCGACCCCACCGTGGCGGCCATCCAGCTCCGGCAGATTCGATCCCCCGCGGATCCCGTCGCGTGGTCGTCGGCTGCGCGCCTGGTGCTCGAGCAGCCCCTCGCGGCCGCCGTGCTCGGTCCCTATGACGCTCCTGTGGCCGACGTCCGCTTTCGCGCGGACGGCCGCGCGGCCCTCGCGCGCGCCGGCGACCGGCTGCACCTCATCGACCCCGCCACGGGCACCTCCCGACCGGTCCCCATCGACGCGCCAGTGCTCGCGGGCACCCTCTCCCCCGACGGACCCGCCCTGCTCGCCATCGACCGCCAGGGCGTGCTGTGGCGCTGGGACCCCAGCGCGGCCCCCGAGGTGCTGCACCGCACCGACGACCCCGGCCCCATCGTCGCCGCCTTCAGCCCCTCCGGCGACACGGCGCTGGTCGCGAGCCCGGCGCGCTGGACCCTGCTCGACCCCCGCGGGGTGAAGCTCGCCACCGGCCCCATGCCGCTCGACGGAGAGGTCCCCCGCGTCGCGGTGGTCGCCGACGGTGGCGTTCGGCACGTCGTCGCCGGCCAGACTGGCAGCGTGCTCTTCTGGTCGGCCGACCAGCCCGAGCCGTCGCGGGTGCGCCACCCGGGCGTCCGGCGCCTGCAGCTGAACGCCAAGGCGACCCACCTGCTCAGCCTCGGTGACGGGCGCCTGCGCATCACCGATCTCGTGCGGGGGGCCGGCGTGAGCCGTACTCCCTCCACCGTGCGCGTCGACGCTGCCGCCTTCGACGCCGAAGGGAGCTGGCTGGCGGTCGACTACACCGAGCGGGCAGAGGACGTGCACCGCGCACGGCGCCTGCGGGTCGACCAGCGCAGCGATCAGCACGAGAGCGAGCCGCTCGACGAGCCGGCGGTCAGCCTGGTGGTGGGCCCAGAGGCGGGCCTGGTGCACCGGGGGCTCGCCAACGGCGACATCGAGTCGCGAGACCTGCGCACCGGCGCGGTGGTGCGCCGCCTGCGGGGCCACCAGGGCCGCGTGCACTGGATGGCCGCGAGCCCGGATGGGCGCTGGCTCGCCTCGGCCGCTGGCGATGGCGCCCTGCGCATGTGGTCGTTGACCGACCCCCCGCCGGGCGCCTCCGCCGATGCAGACGCCGACGGCCTCCGCGCCGCGCTGTGGACCGCCACGGCGGCCTGCGCGGGGCTCGCCGACGCCAGCCCCGAGGCCTGGTGCGCGTGCGAGCGCTGCAACGGCCGCGCCCCCGCGGCCTGCGCCGACGTACCCGGCGGGCTGCAGGGCCTCATCGCGCGGGTCACCCCCGACGACGTCTGCGGGCCGTAGCCCGCCCCCCTACTCGTAGACGAAGGCGTCTTCGCCGTTCGTGGCGGTGACGTAGACCACCGTGTCGGCCTGCACGGCGGGGTCGAGGTCGGCCCAGGCCGCCTGCACCACGGCGGCATGATCGGGGCTGTAGGCGATGACGCTGAGCACTTGCTTGGTCCAGGCGTCCTCCTCCGCCACGTTCTCCGACGACAGCAGCACGTCGGCGAGCTTGCCCTCGAGCAGCTCGGTGGCCTGCTCCACCGTGTAGGGGTCGTCGAAGGGGAAGGCGACCGCGCGGGTGACGCTCACGCCGATGACCTCGCCGTCGAGCGTGACCAGCAGGTCGGTCTTCTTCCCCCCGGTGTCGAGATAGACGATCTCCGCCTCGGTCTTGAGCAGCCCGGCGCCCTCGCAGCGCGCGAGCACGTCGAAGGCCAGCACCTCGCTGAAGAGAGAGCTGCCCCCCAAGTTTCCGTCGTCGTGGACCTCTTGGCCGCCAGCGGTCAGCAGGTCGTAGTCGAAGCCCGTGGTGCCCAGGTCGAGGGCGCCGGAGAAGAGGAAGGGGTCGGAGGCGGTGAGCTCGGCGGCGTCGAGGTCGCCGCAATCCCCCGACAGGGCGCCCAGCCCGTCGGAGCCGTCGGAGCCGTCGGAGCCGTCGGAGCCATCGGTGCCGCCGTCGGAGCCATCGGTGCCGCCGTCGGAGCCGTCGGTGCCGCCGTCGGAGCCGTCGGAGCCATCGGAGCCATCGGAGCCATCGGAGCCGTCGGCTCCGCCGCCTTCGACGAGGGAGCCGCCCCCCGAGCCCGCCCAGGGACTCTCGTCGGGCGGGGTGCAGGCGGCGATCAGAGCGCTGAACAGGAGCAGGCGTCGCATGGCGCGAGGCTATCCCACCGGCGGCCGGGTGGGGGACCGCGGGGATCCCCCGCGTACCTGTCGGTCGATCGTCCCGCTGCCCGGCCCACGGTTTTTCCTTCAGCCGCCGGCGAGGGTGCCGTACACAGGGGCGCGACGGAGGCCCCTCGGGCGCCGCTCCGAAAGCCACCCAACCAAGGCCGGTCGAACACCCGACCTGACCCCATCCGACCCAGCGGGCGCAGAGCGCCTGTGGAGGAGACCCCCATGACCGTGATGACCCGCTTTGGACTGATGGGCGCGTTGGCGCTGGCCGCCTGCAAGGGCGAAGACGACAAGCGCGATGGCGCCGGCGGAGCCGCCGGTGACGCCCCCGACCTGACGGTCGATCTCGACGAAGACGGCTTCACGGAGGACGAAGACTGCAACGACCAGGACGCCTCGGTCTCCCCGGGCGCCGACGAGATCTGCGACGGCATCGACAACAACTGCGACGGCGACATCGACGAGGACGATGCCATCGACGCGGCCACGTTCTTCGCCGACCTCGACGGCGACGGCTTCGGCGACGCCGAGGCTCCGGTCGCCGCGTGCGATCTGCCGGCCGGCGCGGCCGACAACGCCGAAGACTGCGACGACACCGATGCGACGCTGTCCCCCGAGACCGAGTGGTACGCCGACATCGACGGCGACAACTACGGCGACCCCGCCGACGTCCAGCAGAGCTGTGAGCAGCCCAGCGGCTACGTCACCGACAACAACGACTGCGACGACTCCGACGACACCTCCAACCCGAAGACGGCCTGGTTCGAAGACATCGACGGTGACGGCTTCGGCGACCCCCTCGACGTGCTCGAGAGCTGTGTGCAGCCCGAAGGCTACGTCTCCAACAACGACGACTGCTCGGACGCCGACGCGACCCTCTCGCCCAACACGCGGTGGTATGCAGACACGGACCTCGACGGCTTCGGCGACGCCGAGTCGTGGATGGAGCAGTGCGAGCCGGCCGTGGGCTTCGTGCGCAACAGCGACGACTGCGATGACGGCGACGCATCGGCCAGCCCCGTCACGCCCTGGTACGCCGACAGCGACGGCGACGGCTACGGCGACCCCATGGTCAGCGTCGCCCAGTGCGAGCAGCCCGCCGGCCACGTCGCCAACAGCGACGACTGTGCCGACAGCGACGCGTCTCGCAGCCCCCTGACGGAGTGGTATGCCGACCTCGACCTCGATGGGCACGGCGACCCCTTCGCGGTCACCCAGGCCTGCCTGCAGCCCGTCGGTTCGTTGGCGAACGCCGGCGACTGCGACGACACGGACGGGACCCTGAACCCGAGCACCCCCTGGTACGCCGACGCCGACACGGACGGCTACGGTGACGAGTCGTCGGTGACGACCCAGTGTGAGCCGGCCGTGGGCGCGGTCCGGGTGGGCGGCGACTGCGACGACGGGAACGCGACCTACAACCCGAACACGTCCTGGTACGCCGACATCGACGGCGACGGGTTCGGCGACCCCAGCGCCTCTGTGGCGCAGTGCGGCCAGCCCTCCGGCTACGTGCTCGACGGCACCGACTGTGACGACACCGACGGCAGCCTCAGCCCCAACACCAACTGGTACGCCGACATCGACGGCGACGGCTACGGCGACGGCGCGGTGTCCCTCCAGAGCTGCGTGCAGCCCTCGGGCTACCTGACCGACGGCACCGACTGCGACGACAGCAGCGCCGCCGTCAACCCGGCGGCCACCGAGGTCTGCGACGGCATCGACAACGACTGTGACGCCTCGTCGGTCGAGGACGGCATGGCCGCCTTCGTCGGCGCCGGCGGCATCAGCGACGTCACCAGCAGCTTCTCTGGCGGCGCCATCGGCGCTCCGGTGGCCTACACCGCCAGCACCGCGGGTCAGATCAACTTCTGCGCTGGCGACTGGTACACCAACATCGAGGTCGAGGCCGACGTCACCATTCAGGGCTTCGGCGGCGCCGCGCTGCAGGGTGAGGGCACCGCCCCGGTCGTGGGGGTCTACACCGACGGCATCGACGTGGTCATCGCCGACGTCGATCTGACGGGTGGCGTGGGCGCCGGCTTCTCCTACTACACCGGCGGCGGCGGCCTGCTCTGCGACGCCATCTCGTCGGTCACGATGGAAGACGTGGTGGTCACGGGCAACACCGGCAACGGCGTCAACGCCGGAAACGGCGGCGGCATCGCCATCAGCGAGTGCACCCTGGACATCATCGGCGGCAGCATCGACGGCAACTCGGCCAGCTCGGGCGGCGGCATCTTCATCACCCAGGGCACGGTCACGATGACCGACGCCTACGTCGGCGGAAACACCGCCGCGACGGGCGGCGGTGTGGCCATCTCCGAGACGACCTCGAGCTCGTCCTTCGACATGGTGGACAGCCTCATCACGGACAACACCGCCAGCGGCCAGGGGGGCGGCATGTACGTCCTGGGCTTCGGTACGGCGGCCGACGTGACCTGCACCGGCTCGACGGCGAACGGCGCCGGCGTCACCGGCAACGACGCCTCCCAGGGCGGCGGGGTCTACGCCGACGCCACGGCCTTCACGCTGGAGTCCGACACCTGCGACTGGGGCGCGGCGGGCACGGGCGACAGCAACACGCCCGAAGACGTCTACCTCTACAACTACATGACCGGGTCGGCCTTCTACAACGCGTACCGCGCTGACGAGAGCTTCACCTGCGACGCGGCCACGCCCTCCTGCATCTGAGCTGCGCGCCGAGAACGGGGCCCGGTGGGATTCGTCCCGCCGGGCCTCTGCCGTTGCTGGCGCCCTCACCGCGTGCGGGCGGCCATCCCCAGGCGGGCGAACTCCTCGCGCTCGAGCCACTCCGCCAGGGCGGTGTCTTTGCGGGCTTGCTCGAGGTCGCCCGCCCGGCCGATGGCCTGTCGACGGCGCTCGGTCACGCGTTGGAGCAGACAGGCCGCGGCCACCGACACGTTGAGCGACTCGGTGAGGCCGCGCATGGGCACGCACACGGCGCCGTCGGCGGCGGCCCGGGCCTCGTCGGTCACCCCGGTGAACTCGGAGCCGAAGAGCACCGCCACGGGCTGATCGACCGGCAGGGTCTCGGGGGTGTGGGCGTCGTCGGTCAGGTCGGCGACGTACACGCGGAAGCCCCGCGCCTTCAGGCCCTCGATGCACGGCGTGACCGTGCGGTGCCGCTGGATCTCGAGCCAGCGCTCGGCCCCGCGGGTCGCGCCCTTGCTCGGCCGAAAGGGGCCCGTGACCAGGTGGACCTCGTGCACGCCGAAGCACTCGCAGCTGCGCAGGATGGCGCTGGCGTTGTGGCGGCGCCGCACGGCCTCGGCGATGGTGACCACGCTGCCGAGCCGGCGGTCGAGGGCGTCACGCAGGCGTTCGATGCGGTCGGGGCGGACGCTCACGCGGTCTCCGAGGGACGGGGGCGGGGGGTGTAGCACGGCTCGCGGCTGGCGCGACCGGCCGCAGCGTGCGAGAGCATCCCCATGAAGCGAATGCTGAAGGACTGGGGCCTCGCCCTCTTGATCGCCGCGGCTGTCTTCTTCGTGGTGCGGTTGCTGCCCTCGCAGGGCACCCCCGACATCGACGGCGACGCGCCGGCGCTCACGCTGCCCGCGCTCGACGGCGGCACGCTGTCGCTCGCCGACTACAAGGGAAAGACGGTGATCCTGAACTTCTGGGCGACCTGGTGCGGCCCCTGCAAGCAGGAGATCCCCGCCTTCGCGAAGTTCCACGTGGACCACCCCGACGTGCCCATCGTGGGGGTGGTGACCGACGCGGGCGACCCCGCGAAGGTGAAGCGCACCGCGAAGCAGTGGGGCATCACCTGGCCGGTCGCGCTCGACGACGGCGCGGCCAGCCTCGCCTACGACGTGAGCGTGCTGCCCACCACCGTCATCGTCGGCCCCGACGGGCAGGTGCGATCGGCCCACGTGGGCGTCATGTCGCAAGCAGAGCTCGAAGACGCCGTGCGCTGAGCGGGTCGGCGCGCGTCTTCGACAGCGCTCATCCGATCAGCGGGTGAAAGTCCACGTCGAACGACCATCGCCGGCCCTGCAGGGGCGGGACGATGAGGTCGCGCAGCGCCCGCAGGTAGTCGGCGCGGGGCATCGGGCGCCCGCCGAAGCGGGCGAGGTGGGGGGTCTCCATCTGGCAGTCCACCAGCGGCAGATCCCAGCGCGCGAGCTGCCGCACCAGCCACACGAAGGCGACCTTCGAGGCGTCGGGCGCCCGCGCGAACATGCTCTCGCCCGAGAAGCTGCGCCCGATGGACACCCCGTAGAGGCCGCCCACGAGGGTGTCTCCCTGCCACGCCTCCACCGAGTGCGCGAAGCCGGCGTCGAACAGGTCGGTGTAGGCGGTGACCATGTCGTCGGTGATCCAGGTGCCGTCCTGGCCGGGCCGCGGGGCCGAACGGCACGCGCGAATCACCTCGTCGAAGGCCTCATCCAGGGTGACGCGGTAGTCTCCGCGGCGCACCCGCTTGCGCAGGCTGCGGCCCACGTGCAGCGCGTCGGTGGGCAGCACGAAGCGGGGGTCGGGTGAGAACCAGAGCACCGGATCGCCCTCGCTGTACCAGGGGAAGATGCCCATGGCGTAGGCGAGCAGCAGGCGGTCGATGCTGAGATCGCCGCCGATCCCCAGCAACCCATCGGGCTCGGCCAGGCTCGGGTGCGGGAAGGCGGGCTCATCGGGCAGGGCGTAGACCGGCATCGGGTGCCGGGTAGCCTGCTGGCGGTCCCGCCGGGCGCGGGCTCGGCGACCCGCCAGCCATGGGCTCACCATCTCTTGACCGACGGCGCGCACTTGGCTGCGTCGTTCTCTGCGGGCGGTGTCATGCCTGGGGTGAAGCGAGCCCATCCCCGACCGCGCCCGATGACCGGGGCGGCCGGACCCCCGAGCGCTCGACTCGCCCTCACCCTGGAGGCCCCCATGCGGAGCCCCTGCGTACTGGTCTGCCTGCTGCTCACCATCGGCTGCGCGCCGCCCGAATCCGGCGTCGGCGTACCGGGCGGCGGCCTGCTCGACACCGGCGCGGGCGCCGACCTCTGGGACGGCTGCGACGCCGAAGACGGCCTGTTCGACCGCGTCGAGATCACCGCCACCGAGACGCCCACGGTGATGCGGGCCACCTGGATCACCACGCGCCCGGTGGCCGGGTCGGTGGCCTTCACCGGCGACGACGGGCGGCTGCGTCTCAGCGCGCCGGGCCCGGTGGGGACCCACCACAACGTGTTGCTGCTGGGGCTTCGCAGCGACACCGACCTGACCGCCGTGGCGCGCGCCGAGGAGCCCGGGGGCGTGACCTGCGCGGCGAGCGTCGAGGCCCGCACCGGCAGCCTGCCGTCGTCCATGGTCCCCATCCGGGTCGAGGCCGACGAGCCCGCGCTGCTCGACGGGGGGCACGTGCTGGTGTCGGTCATCCAGGCCGAGCAGTCGTGGGTCACGGTGCTCGACGACAGGGGCGCGGTGGTGTTCGTGTGGCAGGTGGACGTGGGCGATGGGAAGCCTGGCCAGCCGGTCTTTCGGGTGATGCCGTCACCGGATGGCGCAGGGCTGCTCTTCAACCAGCAGGCCAACGGCATTGACGAGCCCGGTCACCTGGGCTTCGTGTCGTGGGACGGCGCGTCGCGGTGGGTGTCGGGGGTGCCAGGCGGCCACACCGACGTCGCGCTCCTGCCCGACGGCGGCTACGCCATGCTCGGATGGACCATCCGCGACATGCCCGATGGACAGCGCATCCTGGGCGACACCGTGGTGGTGGTGGGCGCCGACGGCAACCAGCGGGTGGTGTGGGACGTCTTCGAGCACTTCTCGCCCATCCCCGGCGTCGAGTACCCCCGGGGCTTCGTGCCGGGGGATCCCGACGCCGAGGACTGGTCCCACGCCAACGGCATCTCCTACGACCCGGTCCGAGACGAGATCCTGGTGAGCCTTCCCTTCGCCGCCGGCGTGGTGGGCATCGACCCCTGGACCGAGGAGCAGCGCTGGGCCCTCACCCCCTTCGAGGGCGACTTCGAGCTGCCCGACGGCCCCGGCCTGATGGAGCAGCCCCACAGCGTCGAGGCCTCCGATGCCGGCCTGCTGGTCTTCAACCGCAACGACTGGTACCGGCAGGGGTCGTGCTCCGAGGCGGTCGAGATCGCGGTGGACCGGCCGCAAGCCGTCGCGCGCGAGGTCTGGTCGTACGAGGGGCCGGACTGCCAGCGGGTGGGCTTTCTGGGCAGCGCCACCCGGCTGCCGTCTGACGGCGTGCTGGTCTCGTTCTCGTCGGCCGGGGTGCTCGACGTCGCCACCCCCGAGGCCGAGCTGGCCTGGCGCGTGCGGGTCGACCTGGGAGCGGCCTTCGGCTTCGCCACCTACGCCGAAGACCTCTTCAGGCTGGGCGAGTGAAGCGGGCAGGGGCTGCGACCGCAGGGCGAACGATGGCATCCTCTCTCCATGCTCTTCCTGCTGCTCGCCTGCGCGCCCGATCCCTGCCCGCCGGGCTCCACCCGTGGGGCCGACGACCTGTGCCTGCTGACCGATGACGCGGCCGACAGCGGGGTCGGCGGCTCAGAAGGGGCCGACGGCGGCGACGGCGGCGACGGCGGCGACGGCGGCGATGGGTCCACCGATGGCGCCGACGGCACGGCGGCCAGCGACTGCCCCGCCGATCCCCACCAGCCCGGCGACCCCCTCGACGCCTACGACGCCTACCCGGTGTTCATCGACGGCACCGACCGCCGCTTTCAGACCATCCAAGACGGCATCTGGGGGGCCGAGCCGGGCGACCGGGTGGTGGTCTGCCCGGGCACCTACGACGAGAACATCGACTTCAAAGGCAAGGTCATCACGGTGGCCAGCGCGGGAGGGCCCTGGGTGACCACCATCGACGGCGGCGGCCGCGCGTCGGTGGTGTCGATGCGAAACTGGGAGCCCCCCGAGGCGGTGCTCGAGGGCTTCACGCTGACCGGCGGCGACGGCACCGAGTTTCACGGCGGCGGGGTGTTCGTCGAGTGGGGCTCGCCCACGATTCGACACAATGTCGTAACGGGAAACACGGCGGGCATCGCGGGGGGCGTGTATGTGCGCAATGGCGGCGCCACGGTCGAGAACAACATCATCGTCCGCAACCACGCCTCGGAGGGCGGCGGCGGCGTGGTGTGTACGGCTTGTGTGGGGCCGATACGATTCAATACTTTCTACGAGAACACCTGCCCCCAGGGCCACGTGGGCGAGTACTTCTGGGGCTCGGGCGACTTCGTGGGCAACCTGATGGTGGCCGCGCCCGGCGAGCGGGGCTTCGCCTTCCGGGTGATGGACTGGCGCGAAGACCGCAGCTTCTCGGTGTCTCACAACCTGCTGTGGCCCGCCGACATCGACTGGGCCGGCAGCTTCGACGCCGACCGGTGGGCGGCCGCGATGACCGCGTCGGTGCGGGCCGATCCGCGGCTCGTCGATCCAGAGGGCGGAGACTACACGCTGGCGCCCGACAGCCCCGCCCGAGACGCGGGCCCGCCGGAGGTGCTGGATGCCGACGGGTCGGTGTCCGACCTTGGGGCGTATGGCGGCCCGTTGGGTTCATGGTGATGGGTTCCGTACTGGATGACCACTCCGCCGGGTGAGACGGTGATCTCGTCGATCAGCCGGGCCAGAGCGGCGCGGCGGTCTTCGAGCGGGCGAGCGTGCCACGCTTCGAGGACCGCGTCTCGGAAGGCGGTCGGGTCGATGTGGTCCGCCGTTGGTACGAGCTGTGGGCTCGGCAGCGTGGCCAGCTCCAGGCGGGCCTGCTCACGGCGGGCGCGCAACGGCGGGCGCGCAACGGCGCGGTCATCACACGAGCGTCCTCCTTGTCGATGAGCTCGTCGAGCACCTGGGCGGCCACGCGGCGGATCCTCCGGTCGAGGGCCGCCACCTCGGTCTCCAGAGCCTCCCGCGTCGTGGCGTGCTGGTCGGCGGGGGCCGTGGCCAGCCGGGCGGTGCTCTCGGCGATGAGCTGGCCCACGGCCTCCTCGCTCAGCACCTCGGACTCCACGCGGTCGAGCAGGAGCGGGTCGAGCGCCGCGACCCTCGCAGAGATGCCACTGCAGGCCTCCCGGTTGTCGGTCCGCGTGCGGCAGTAGTACAGCCACGTTCGCTTCTTGGCGTTGCCCCCGGCGGAGACGTGGATGGCCGAGCCGCAGGTGCCACAGCGAAGCCAGGGCGTGAACAGCCCACGGTCGCCGGCCCGGAGGCGGTTGGCGCCGTTGCCCTTGCCGGCCTTGCGCTTGGCGGCCCGGAGGGCGCGCTTGGCGAGGATGCGGTCGAAGGTGTCCTGGTCGACGGCGGCTGGATGGGTGTCACGGGCGACCACCTCGCCCTTGCAGACGATGTGGCCCAGGTAGACTGCGTTCTTCACGATGGAGGCGACGTGCTTGGCCCGCCAAGCGTGACCCGCGTGCTGGCGGGGGAGATCGCCCCTGTGGGGTGGGACGACGCCCTCCCGCGTGAGCCGTTCGGCGATGCGGTGCGCTCCGTCACCGCTCCCATCGGCGAGGCGGAACACCCGCTGCACGGTGTCGAGGTCGGCCTGGCTGTCGTCGGTCACCGTGAGCCGTCCGTCGACGACGGCGTAGCCGAAGGGCGGGTTCCCGTACATCCACAGGCCCTTCTCGGCCTGCGACCGCATGCCCCGTTGCACGTTGGCCGACAGCTCCTCTGAGTAGCGCTCGGCCAGCCACGCGAGGATGGGGCGGATGAGCTTGCGCATGGACTTGTCGGCCGGGTCCTGCTCGGTGAGCGAGACCACCTCAATGTCGGCGTCGTCCAGGGCCCCCAGCGCGCGGAGGCAATCGAACATGTTTCGAGCGATGCGCGAGAAGGCCCAGACATAGAGGCAGTCGAGCTCAGGCGGGCCGGAACGCTTGCGGGTGCGGCGGGCCTCGGACTGGGCTTCCGCACGACGGAGCAGGCGCTGATAGCTGCTGCGCTTGCGGGCGGAGCGGCCGCTGATGCCCTCGTCGATGAACCAGTTCTCCGGGGGGATGACCACGCCGTCAGCAGCGGCTCTGCGCTCGATTTCCACGCGCTGCTGGTCGATGGACTTGTCCTGGCGCGGGTCGCTGCACCGCAGGTACGCGGCGCCGATGCGGGGCATGGGGTCTCCTTGGTCGAGGTGCCCGGAGCTTGACGTAATGCCGTTGCCCTACGCCACCGCGCGGCGGAGGGCGGTCTCCAGATCGGAGAGGGACAGGGCTGAGGACCAGGCGAAGATGTTGGGCTGACCGATCGTCTCCAGGCGCTTTCCCACCTTCGGGATGCGCGGCCGACGCCTGGGCACAGCGTCGCGCACCGTGCGGAGCAGGACGCGAAGCCAGGCGTGCTCGTCGGCGAAGAGGTGGGGGCGTGCGCTGGCTTCGAGGGCGGCGAGCTCGGCCGGGAAGTCGCGGTTGGCGGCAGCGACGGCGACTGGGGCTGGGTGGAGCTCGGGCACGCACAGGTGCAGGGTCGGCACGGGGGCCTGGAGGTAGCCGTCGGACTTGCCCACGCCTCTGGGGCCGTGCAGCTCCATCCAGGAGAGGCCCCGCGGCCCATGGAGCACGGCGAGGCCGCCCCAGCCTTGGCGCACCTCGTCACGGAGGCGGGCCAGCTCGGCGTCGGAGGGGAGCGGACGGGGAGAACGGCAGGCGCGAGTGGGCCCCCCCGCCGAAGGTGCGGCAGTCATGGTTGGTCCTATTGAGCGGGGGAACGCCCTGTCGCACGGCGGCCGCTCGAAGACACGCTATCCGGGGCTGGTGTGGAGTCGCAACATAAGATCCGCATCTGGTGTAGGGTTGTTATTCGATCGTCGTGGTGGCCGTTTTCGATGAATGTGTGGTCTTCTTTCCAGATCTGGATCCGAGAGCCCGTGGGGTGGCCCATACCGACGTGAACCCCACCTCGACACTCTTCACGGACCTGAGAATGAAGCCCTTTCCATGCTTCCTGAAGCGTGACCAGATCGTTTTGGCGCTCGACGCGCACCACGTCTCGCACACCGAGTTCGCGCGTAGCGTTCGGTTGAGTCGAAGCCACTGGTCGCAGCTACTCAACGGGCACCGGCCCGTGAGCGCCCGTGTGCGGCGCGCGATGCTCTGCCACCCCTGCCTTCGCGACATTCCCGAGGACGAGCTGTGGATGCGGGTCGACCCCAGCGGAGGTGGCCCGCCGGCCATTTCTGTCGAGTCGGTCAGTGCAGAGCCAGCAGGCTGACGATGAACACAACGCAACACAACAACGCCGCGCCAGCGGCCGTGGAGACCTGCGTCTCGCGCCCCACGCGTCGAGCGACATCGCTCCCCACCGGGCCGGTCCCCGCGTCGTTCGCTGTGGCCTTCTTCGCTTCGGTCTTCGACCAGCAGCCCACGCTCCGCACAGTCTCTTGGGATGACCTCTCGGACCGGCTCTCGTCCTTCCCGCCGGTCGCGCCCAGAACCGGCAAGCGCGACCAGCCGTGCTGGAGTCCGGCGCACTACCGCAGCTCGGCGTCCAGCTGCGCGGTCGACGTGGAGACCGTGGCGCTGTTGGTCCTCGACCTGGACGGCGGCATTGCCATCGACGCGGCGCTTGATCGCACCGACGGCCTGGAGCGGCTTGTCCACACCTCGTGGAGCCACCAGCCGGACGTGCCGCGCTTCCGCCTCGTGCTTCCGCTGGCCCGCCCGATCCCCGCGTCCGCCTGGACGGCCGCCGTCGACACCCTCGACCTCCCCGCTGACCCGGCCTGCAAGAACACCAACCGTCGCTTCCTGCTGCCCGTGCAAGCGTCAGCTTCGTGCCCCGGTCGGGCTGTGCACCGCCCGGCCGGCCGCGCCCTCGACCTGGTCCCCCTCGTCCACCGACCCGTCTTCCGTTCCCCTTCGCGCCAGCGCTCGATCTGCGTGCCGCCACACCGTCGCGACGCCGTACTGGACGCTCTCCTCCGTCGCGAGCCAGAGTCCCGTCGCCGCCTCGGCGACCACCTGGGCGGCGCTGTCTGCAGCGACGGTGACGTGGAGCGCGTCGAGGGGCTGATGTGTCCCGCCTGTGGTCGCCCCTCGGCCTGGTTCTGGGTGGCCCCGAGACGTGCGACCCGCGCCCGGTGCCACCACCGCAACACGTGTGGCTGGGACGGCCCGCTCTGCGTGCTCGTGGGGGCCGCATGAGCCCCGAGAGTACCTCGTGCGTCGACCTCTCCGCGCTGCTCGGCATCGAGGACGGCGAAGGGCCAGACACCACCGTGGAGGCCTTGCTCCCCGCCGCCGGCAAGCGCGGTCGACGAGCCACCCGCGCAGCAGTCCGCACCGTGCTTCACCACGACCCACGCTGGTCGGGGCGCCTCTGCCTCGACCTCTTCGCCGGCCAGCTCCTGCTCGACGACGGTGAGCTGACCGACGCCAACCTGACCCGCCTCAACTGCTGGCTGGAGAACGTGTACCAGATGACCCCTTCGAAAGACCTGCTCGCCGAGATGGTGAGCTGCGCCGCCGACGAGAACCCTGTCCACCCGGTGCGAGACTGGCTCGCTGGCCTCTCCTGGGACGGCACGGCCCGACTGCCCGACCTGCTGCCCCGCGCCCTCGGCGTCTCCGACTCACCGCTGCACCGGGCCTACGGTCAGGCCTTCCTCGTGGGGGCGGTCGCCCGCGTGATGGAGCCCGGCTGCAAGCTCGACACCATGCTCGTGCTCATCGGCGAACAGGGCCTCGGCAAGTCACGCTTCTGCGCCGCCATCGTGCCACAACGGGCATGGTTCGGTGACACCCCGCTCGACCTCCGCTCCAAGGACGCCTACACCGCGCTCGAGGGCAAGTGGATCTACGAGATCGCCGAGATGCAGGCCTTCCGCGGCCGCAACGCCGCCCAGGTCAAGGCCTTCGTCTCCAGCGCCAGCGACCGCTTCCGCAAGCCCTACGCCCGCTACGCCTCCGACGTGCCGCGCCAGTGCATGTTCGTGGGCACGTCGAATGATCCCGAGCTGCTCCACGACCGCACGGGCTCGCGGCGGTTCTGGCCGGTCCAGGTCACCCACATCGACCTCGGCTGGCTGACCGACAACCGCGACGCCCTCTGGGCCGAGGCCGTCGCGCGCTACCAACGCGGCGAGGCCTGGTTCCTCCCGCCGGAGCTGGAGCAGGCCCGCGCGGCCTCCGCGCCCGACTTCGCCCGCACCGACCCCTACCAGGAGCGCCTCGAGGCCTGGCCGGGCGGCGTCTCGGAGCCCTTCACCACCGACGCCGCCGTGGTGGGGGCTCTGGGCCTTCGCGGCGGTGACCGGGCGGCCGATCAAGAGGTCCGAAGGGGGGCCGCGGCGAATTCCCTGACAACCGTCTGACCGCCGACAGGGAGCGCATCCTCGCCAGATGTGTGATCAGGGTGGATGTCCATCGACGACCTCGAGATCCGCAGCCAGCCCGT
>JBDQIL010000002.1:0-19101 GCA_040264415.1 Myxococcota bacterium | reverse complement strand
GCCCGGCAGCGGCCGCACCGACCGCAGCCGGGCCGGGTTGCGGGCCGAGCAGAAGCCCCACGCCTGGGTGCGGGGGCGGTCGACGGCGACGTCGTCGAGGGGGTTGCACGCCTGCGGCAGCGACAGGTAGCCGAAGCCGGCCTCGGCCCACGGGGTCCACCGCTGCGCCCACAGCTCGGGCACGTAGAGCGAGACGTAGGCGTCGGCGGTGTCGCCCCGCTGGGCCTGGTGCAGGCGCCTCGCGTCTCCGCGATCGAGCCGCCCGGCGCGGAAGAGGTCGGTGCGGGTGGGCACCAGCAGCCGCACGCAGCCGGTCTGGTCGTGGTGGCGCCGCAGCGCCGGCAGGTCGATGCGCGCCAGCGCCGCCGCGAGGTCGAGGGCCACCACCACCGTGGGCTGAAACGGGTCGATCTCCGCCTCACTCAGCGCGTCGTCGGGGTTCAGGCGGCGGCAGGGCACGCCCATGTGGCGCAGGCCGGCGGCCAGGTCTTCGAACCAGACCCGGGCGGCCCACGACGGCGGCGTGCAGAGCAGCACCCGGTGGGGGCTCCGCGCGTGTCGGTCGGCCGCCGCTTCGACGCTGCGGCCGCGCAGGCGGTGGGCCAAGCGCACCAGCGCCGGGTCGGCGGGCTCGGGCGGCGGCGGGTGGCGCTGGCCGGCGCGCCAGGCCCGGGCGAGCCGGGCCTCGACCAGCCGGCCCAGGGGGCGGCGCATCACCGTTCGGGCGGACATGGCGGGACTGTACCCGCGCGCGGTCCCCGGCGGAGCCGAGGCCCCCCGCTCGCGGGCGGGGCGCGGGTGAAAGAGATCTGCGTCAGGTCCTCGCGTGCAGCGGCGCCCGCCACCGCGGCGGGTGGATACGGGGTGCGCTCCCAGGAGGTCCCATGGACATGCAGATCCCCGTGCGTCGGCTGATGGTCGCCGATCCGGTCACGGTCCCCGCCGGCGCAGCGCTCTCGCGGGTGCGCGCCCTGCTCGCCGACCACCCCTTCCACCACGTCCCGGTCGTGTCCGAACACGGCGGGCTGGTCGGCGTCCTCTCGTCGGCCGATCTGGCGCGGGTGTCGTTGGACGCGTGGGTCAAAGACGCCGCCACCGTGAGCGCCGAGCTCGACGCCACCTTCGACCTCGCCGCCGTGATGACCCACGAGCCGGTGACCGTCACGCCCGACGCCACCCTGCGCCACGCGGCCGGGCTGCTCGCCGACGGGGGCTTTCACAGCCTGCCCGTGGTCGATGAAGACGGCATCTTGGTGGGCATGCTCACCTCCACCGACCTGCTCCGCCACCTGGCCGTCCACTCGAACTGAAGGGGGCGCGGGTGGGTCGGGCGCGGGCTCTGAGCAGGCCCCCCGCGATGGGTCGGCGGGCTCGTTTTGATTGGGGCGCTCTGGCGCGTCGTCGGGGTCCGGCTCTGGAGGCCACATGCGAGCGAGCTTCGCCGCCCCCCTGCTCCTCTTGTGGGCGTGCTCGGGCGCGCCCGGTGGAGATCCAGCCGCGTCTGGCGCCGACGGCGCCGACGGCGCGAGCGATGGGTCGGACGGCGCCAGCGACGGGTCAGACGGGACCCAGCCCGACGATGACCTGGTGGGCGCCCACGACGGCTCCTACACCATCACCATGGCGCGCGGCGGCGACCACTTCGCGCTGGGCGTGGCCACCATCGAGCGCAACCGCGTCAGCGCCGAGATGCTCAGCAACGCTGGCTTGGCCGTCACCGTGACCGGTCGGGTCGGCCGGTCGGGCGTCATCACCGTCACCGACGCCAACGCGAACGACGGCTCGAGCATCGGCATCGTCGAGGCGACCGTCACCCGCGGGGTGCTCGAGGCGGTCTACACGGTCGACGGAGACGAGGGCGTGCTCGTGGGCACCCGCGACGGAGAGCTGCTGGTGCAGACGCCGGTGCAGACCTTCGACGGCTCCTACGAGCTGGCGCTGGTGCGCGACGACGTCGAGGTGTCCAACACCGTGCTCGACATCCGCCGCGGCGCCTTCTCCACCTCGTTCACCACCGAAGAGGCCATCTTCAACGTGAACGGCTTCGTCACGAGCGACGGCGTGCTGGTGGTGAACTCGGTGACCGGCGGCGCGGTCCAGGCCGAGGCCACCATCGATCAAGACACCCTCGAGATCGAGGGCATCTACCGGTCCGGCGACCGCGTGGGCCGCGTGGTCGGCCGGAGGAGCGACTGATGCGCGCCCTGGTCTGCATGCTGCTCGCGCTGCTCTGCCTCGCGCTCCCGGGCGCGGCCTTCGCCTTCGACGGCGAGGAGTTCGACGACGGCTGGGGGGAGTGGGCCTTCTCTCCCCAGAAGATCGGCCGCTCGACCACCGACGGCTGGGCGATCGTTCGAAACGACGGCGAGCAGGCCGCCCGCAACGCCACCACGGGCACCAAGTACACCTACTACTGGAAGCTCACCCGCGACATCGACCTCACGAAGGCGGTCGATCCGTCCATCGACGTGCGGATGCACTTCCGCGGCTTCAACTACGACTACGCTGCGGTGCAGATCGGCCCCAAGGGGGCCTCTCGGCTGGCCGACTTCACGACGCTGCAGCGCTGGGACGCGGCGATGGCCGGCCCCGAAGAGCACACCTACGACGTGTCGGCCTGGGCGGGCCAAGAGGTCGTGGTGCGGGTGATCATGCGCAAGCCCTACGGCGTGACCGAGTCGAAGATCGGCCTGTATGTGCACCGGATCGGCGTGTCGGTCGATGCGCCCTTCGTCGAGGCCCCCGTCGAGCCCGAGGTGCTCAACATCGGCGCCTTCAACGTGCAGATCTTCGGCGTCACCAAGATGGACAAGCCCGAGGTGGTGGCCTCGCTGGCGGCCATCTCCACCCGCTACGACTTGCTGCTGGTGCAGGAGATCCGAGACAAGTCGGAGACCGCGATCTACGAGCTGCTCGACGCGGTCAACGCCTTGGTCGACGACCCGTACGCGCTGCTCTTGAGCGACCGGCTGGGCCGCACCTGGTCGAAGGAGCAGTACGCGCTGCTCTATCGGCCCTCCAAGCTCACCTGGATCGACAGCTACCACTACGACGACGGCGACGAGCCCGATGTCGACCTCTTCGAGCGCGAGCCCTACATCGCGCGCTTTTCGGCCTCCGACGGCACCGACTTCGCGGTGGTGTCGCTGCACGCGGCGCCAGACGACGCGGTCGAAGAGATCGACTTCTTGGCCGACGTCCTCGACGACATCGCGGTTCGGTGGGAGGAGCCCGACGTGATGGTGTTGGGCGACCTGAACGCCGGCTGTCGCTACGTCTCGGAGAGTGAGCTGCCGGCGCTGCTGCTGTCCCAAGACCCCTCGGTGGACTGGTGGATCGACGACCTCACCGACACCACGACCACCGACACGGTCTGTCCGTACGACCGCATCCTCACGCGGGGCGCGCTGAGCGACCTCGTGGTCGAGGGCAGCGGCAGCCCGTACCTCTTCGACCAGACCCTGCAGCTCTCGCCCTCCGACACGCGCGCGGTGAGCGACCACTACCCGGTCGAGCTGCTGCTCGGGCTCGGTGGCGCCGACACCGCGGCCCGCTGAGGGCCGGCGGCGTCGGGTGGCGCGGGGCCCTGCTCGAAATCGACCGCGCGGTGATGGAGGCTGGCCCCCGGGCCGGTGTATAGCTCCCCCATGAACACCCCCCCATTCTGTGTCGCCGTGGCGCTGGGGCTCGGCACCGGCTGCGGCGCCGAGCCCGGCTCGTCGACCCCGCCGGCCTCCGAGGCGGCTCCCGTCACGGTCGAGCCGGTCAGCCTCGGCCCGACCTGCGCCACCCTCTCCGCGTCGAGCGGCTGGCTCGGGGTCGATGGCGACGGCGCCTACGCCTTCAGCGGTCCCACGGCCGACGCGGCCCCGCCCATCCTGCTGCAGCCCACCGCGCTGGGTCGGGTGCTGCTCTACGATGGTGGCGAGTACGTGGTCGCAGTGGGTGAGGCTGCGACGCAGGCCGCTGCCCTGCAGTCCGACATCACCACCGGCGAGGACCACTACGTCTCGGCGGGAGAGTGGCTGTTGTTCGTCGAGGCGGAGACGGAGACCTACCGGCTGCAGGCGCGCCGAGACGGCACCTGGCTGGCCGATGACGGCCGCCTGGTCGGCGCGGTCGAGCAGGCCGCGGCGATCTCGATCGTCGAGAGCGCCGGATGCGCCGCGTTCCCAGAGCTCAGCCTCGACGCGACGGGCGCGGTCACCCGGACGACCTTCGACGACGGCACGTTGTTCGGCGTGGCCGAGAGCCACGCCCACCTGCTGTCCAACTTCAGCTTCGGCGGCGGCGGCCTCTTTCACGGCGGCGCCTACCACCCCTATGGCGTCGAGCACGCCCTGCCCGACTGCGCCTTCGTGCATGGCAGGGAGGGGCGCAAGGACCTCTTCGGCTACGCCTACGATCAGGCCGGCGGAGACCTCAACCTCATGGACGTGCTCACCGAGGTGGGGGCGGGCGAGCTGTCCGAGTTCAACCACGCCACCGCCGGCTACCCGGCCTTCACCGAGTGGCCGGACTCGCGAAACCGGGCCACCCACCAGACCCAGTACCACCGCTGGCTGGAGCGGGCCTGGATGGGGGGCCTCCGCCTGCTGGTGCAGCACGCCACCAGCGACGAGACCATCTGCAAGCTCACGGTCGGGACGGGCTTCCAGGAGTCCCGCTACGACTGCTCCGACATGACCGCCGTCGACCGCATCATCGACGAGACCTGGGAGCTGCAGGGCTACATCGATGCGCTCCACGGCGGTGAGGGTGAGGGCTGGTTTCGGGTGGTTCGCACCCCCGAAGAGGCGCGCGAGGTCATCGCCGACGGCAAGCTGGCCGTGCTGTTGGGCATCGAGACCAGCAACCTCTTCCGCTGCTACCTGACCCCGGGCGAGGGCGAGCCGTCGTGCGACGAGGCCTACGTCGACGCCCAGCTCGACGCCTACTACGACCGCGGGGTGCGGGCGCTCTTCCCCGTCCACAAGTACGGCAATCGCTTCTCCCCCGGAGACGGGAGCAACGGCTTCATCGAGATGGGCGCCTTCATCAACAGCGGCCACTGGTCCAACAAGACCGAGGACTGCCCCCCCGACGAGTGGTCCCTGCCCGGCATGTTCGACGGCCGCTCGCTGTCCGTGGCCGGCATCAACCAGCCCCGCGACGCCTACCTCGCCGAGGCGCCCAACGACATGTCGGGCTTCGAAGACGACCCCTTCGGCACGGTGCTGCCCCACGCCAGCGCGCTGTTCGAGGGCTCCCTCGACGGAGAGTGGTGCCAGAACGCCAGCATCACCCCGTTGGGTGAACACCTCCTCGAGGGCATGATGCGGCGCGGCATGATCATCGAGGTCGACCACTTCCCGCAGTGGGCCTACGTCGACGCCTACGCCCTCCTTCAGGACAACGACTACCCGGCGGCGGGCACGCACGGCCGCGACTGGCAGGGCCAGCTCTATGAGCTGGGGGGGGTGGCCTCGCTGGGCTTCGGTCGCTGTCAGAGCGCCGACGCCCCCGGCCAGAGCACCGCCGCCATCACCCGCCGGGTGGAGCTCATCGAGGAGAAGGGCGGCTACCCGGGGACGGTCTTCAGCTTCGACTTCAACGGCTTCGCGGGGGGGCCGGGCCCGCGCTTCGGCGACGACGGCTGCGGCGGCGCTCAGCCCAACGAGCTCACCTACCCCTTCGAGTCGTACGCTGGCGACGTGACCTTCACCGAGCCCGCCGTGGGCGACCGGGTCATCGACTTCAACACCGAGGGCATGGTGCACCTGGGCCTGCTGCCCGAGCTGCTGCAGGACCTCCGCGCGGACGCGGTCTCTGACGCAGAGATCGAGCCCGTCTACCGGGGGGCCGAGGCCTATGTCCGGATGTGGGAGAAGGCCGAGGCCCGGGCGGCTGCGATGAGCGCACGCTGAGGCGCCCGCGGGCCACGGCGGCGGCGCCTGGCCGCAGCGCGCCGCGACTCCGCCCGGCCCCCGCAGAACCCCTGGCGGAAGAGGGCGTCCCTCGAGTGTGATGGGGCCCCTGGCGTGCGTGGGTTCGCGTGTCGCCGCCGCCCCTCGCGCTCAGGACCCCCGCATGCGACTGCTCTGTCTCGCCCTGATCCTCGCCGCCTGCACCGACTCGACGACCGACGACACCTCGGGCGTCGATGGGACCGATGGCGCGGATGGTTCGGACGGCGCCGATGGCACCAGCGACGTCGACCCCGACTTCCCGACCACCTCCTGCGCCGACTACGCCGAGCCGTGCGTCGAGGTGACCCCGGGCGACGTCGAGCAGCTCCTCCAGACCGTCAACCTGCTCGAGGATGGGCTGACCATCGTGCTGGGGGCGGGCACCTGGATCCTCGACAACCAGGTCACGCTGCGGGGCGCCAGCGGGGTGAGCCTGGTGGGGCAGGGCATGGACGAGACGGTGCTCGACTTCGCCGAGGAGGAGGTGCAGAGCAACGGCATCGACGTCATCGGCGACGCCTTCTTGGTGCAGGGCCTCACGGTCAAGGACGCGAAGAAGGACGGCGTCCGGGTGGAGGACTCGGACGGCGTGACCATGCGGTCGGTCCGGGCCACCTGGACCGACGAGCGGAACAGCGAGAATGGCGCTTACGGGCTGTACCCGGTCAAGAGCACCCGGGTGCTCGTCGAAGACTGCGAGGCCTTCAACGCCTCTGACGCGGGCATCTACGTGGGCCAGGCCATCCACGCGGTCATCCGAAACAACCTCGCCTCGGGCAACGTGGCTGGAATCGAGATCGAGAACACGCAGTACGCCGACGTCTATGGCAACACGGCGACCCGCAACACGGGCGGGCTCCTCATCTTCGATCTGCCGGGCAACCCCATCGTGGGACACGACGTCTGTGTGCACGACAACACCGTCACCGACAACAACACCCCCAATTTCGCGCCCGGCGGGACCGTGTCGGTCATCCCGGCCGGTACGGGCACGGTGGTGCTCGCCAGCCGGCGGGTGGTGTTGGAGGACAACACCTACGCGAACAACAACACCTCCGACATCGCCGTGTTCAGCGGCCTGGTCATCGAGGGCGACCCGGCCGACTGGGCGCTCGCGCGCGCAGAGCTGGTGGGCGACATCGAGGGGGTCAACCTGCCGGGCGACGACACCACGGTCTACAACTACCAGACTCGCGACATCGTGCTGTCGGGCAACGACCACAGCGGGTCGGGCGGTGACGCCGACATGAGCGACCTCGAGGCCCGGGAGCTGGGCTTCCTGCTTGGGGTGGTCTACGCCGACAACCGGGTGGACGACGTGCTGTATGGCGCGATCGGTGAGGGGAGCTTCATCCACGTCTCCGACCACACCCGCGACGACAGCCCGCTGCAGGTGGTCGAGACGCGGCTGCTGATGCGGGGGCGAGAGGGCTGGACCGCCTGGCCCTACCTCTGGCGGGGAGACGGCAGCGCCGCCGACCTGCACCTGTCGGGCGAGGTGATGGCGCTCGACCTCATCGATCCCGACGGAGAGCCCCGCACCGCGCAGTACCTGGTGCCCCAGCGCAACCAGTGTGTCGATTGCCACGAGTCTCTCGACGCCGACGGGGAGCGCGTGCTCGGGCCCGTCGGTCCCAGCCCACGCTTCCTCCACGACGGCACCCTGCTCGAGCAGCTCGTGGCAGATGGGCGGCTCACCGGCGCCCCCGAACTCTCCACGCTGCCGGCGGCGACCGACTGGGCGAGCATCGAAGCGGCCGACCTCTCCACGCTGTCCCCCGAAGTCGTCGAGGACGCCGCCCGAAGCTACCTTCACATCAACTGTGCCCACTGCCACAGCCCGAACGGGATCGAGGGCGTGACGTCGCAGCTCTTCCTGAACTAAGACCAGACCGACCCCTTCCATCTCGGGGTGTGCAAGCGGCCCGGGTCGGCGGGCGCGGGCGGCGTCGATCGCGAGTTCGACGTGGTGCCGGGCGACCCGGAGCAGAGCATCCTGTGGTACCGCACGGCCACCGAGAACGTGGGCGCCATGATGCCTGATCTCGGTCGCAGCCTCGGCCACGACGTTGGCGCCGCGGTGCTCTGGCGGTGGATCGAGGACATGCCGCCGGTTGACTGCGAGGCCGTCGCGGCCACCCGGTAGCGGCTGAACCCCTTCGCTCGAGCGAGCCGGCTGGCCCCCCTGGAGCGCCCTCGGGCCCGCTGCGCGGAGCCTCCGCGTGTGGCCTCCGCCCAAGAAACTTCGAATCGCGACAATACCGACCTGGTCGTTGTTGTGGGGTTAACGGCGTCTGGGTTTGCCAGCGGCTCCCGGGTCGGTGCCGGTACGATGGTCGCCTCAGGAGACCCATGAACGCCCCCGCTGCCCACCGCGCCGTCACGT
The DNA here is from genome assembly GCA_040264415.1 of Myxococcota bacterium. Classification (GTDB taxonomy): domain Bacteria; phylum Myxococcota_A; class UBA796; order UBA796; family UBA2385; genus M30B51. Next base: position 10,767 of record JBDQIL010000002.1, on the reverse strand, counting down.
TCCCCGTGCGGGCCCGCGACCTGTCATGGAACTTCCTGATCCCCTTCGCGCTGGTGCACGTGGGCTGTCTGCTGGCCCTCTGGACCGGGGTGACCTGGCAGACCCTCACCGCGGCGGCGGTGCTCTATGCGCTGCGGATGTTCGGCATCACGGCGGGGTACCACCGGCTCTACAGCCACCGCAGCTACCACATCCCCAGTCGGGCGCTGCGCTGTGTGATGTGGGCGCTGGCCACGTCGTCGGCCCAGCGCCACGTGCGCTGGTGGGCCAGCCACCACCGCCACCACCACCGCCACAGCGACACGGCCGAAGACCTGCACTCGCCGGCGCAGGTGGGCACCCTGTGGGCGCACATGGGGTGGCAGTACCACAAGTCGGCGGCCGCCTGGGACGACTCCAGCATCCGGGATTTCGACAAGGCGTTCCCCGAGCTGCGCGCCATCGACCGCTTCGCCTGGGTCAGCCCGCTGGCCCTCATCGCGCTGTGCACGGCCGCGTGGGGCCTCGAGGGCTTCTCGGTGGCGTTCTGCTGGAGCACCGTGGCCTGCTGGCATGTGACCTTCACCATCAACTCGCTCAACCACGTCTGGGGCACGCGCAAGTTCGAGACCACCGACACCAGCCGCAACAACCTGCTGCTGGCGCTGCTCAGCTTCGGCGAGGGCTGGCACAACAACCACCACGCCTGCCAGTCGTCCTGTCGGCAAGGGCACACCTGGTGGCAGCTCGACCTGACCTGGATGGTGCTGAAGGTGGGCGAGCGTCTGGGGCTGGTGACCAAGATGCGCACCCCGCTGTCGCGGGTGACCGACGCCTGGTCGTCCGACTCCTGAGCCGCCCGGCGCAGCCTCTGGCCAGCGCCGACACCGCGCCCCCGCCGAGGTGGGTATGGGGGAGGGGCACGACGCCACCCCGGAGGCCGCCGTGACCGACCCACCGCGCCGATGGATCGCAGCCGTGCCCGGGCTGGTGGTCCTCGCCGCCGTGGAGATGGCGGCCCGCGCCGCCCACGGGCTGCTCCCACCGTCCATCGGCGGGCTGGTGAGCGAGGTGCTGGTCGGCATCGCCTTCGGCTTGGTGCTGGCCAACACCGTGCGCCTGCCGGCGACCCTGCGGCCCGGCCTCGAGGTGGGTCTGAGGCGCCTGCTGCCGGTCGCCATCGTGCTGCTGGGCGCCCGCCTGGCCTTTGACGACGTGCTCAGCTTGGGGCTGCCGGCCATCGGGCTCATCGCGGTGGTCATCACCACGGCCTTCGCCGTGTCGCATGCCGTCGCGCGGGCCCTCGGGGTGCCCGAGCGGGTGGCGACGCTCATCGCGGTGGGCGCTTCGATCTGCGGCAACACCGCCATCGCCGCCACCGCCCCCGCCATCCACGCTCAAGACGAAGAGGTCGCCTTCGCCATCGCGGTCAACACGCTCTTCGGTACGGCGGCCATGCTCGCCTTCCCGGTGGTGGGGCGGCTGGTCGGGTTGCCCGATCTGGACTTCGGTCTGTGGGCCGGCGCCGCCGTGAACGACACGGCGCAGGTGGTGGCCACCGGCTTCGCCTTCTCCGAGGCGGCTGGCGAGGTGGCTACGGTGGTGAAGCTCACCCGGAACGCGTCGATGGTGGGGGTGGTCTTCGTCGTGGGCGCCGTCTACGCGCGGCGCCAGGCGCGGGCGGGCGCGGGCGCCGGGGGCTTTCGGGCGCGGCTCGCCAAGTCCTTCCCCAGCTTCTTGCTTGGGTTTCTCGCCCTCGCGGTGGCCAACTCGCTGGGCTGGATCGACCTCGCCGGCGACCGGCTTGGGGTGCCGCTGGCAGAGGTCCTCGCTCAGACGTGCCGGCTGCTGTTGCTCTTCGCGCTCACCAGCGTGGCGCTTGGCACCAACCTGCGAGCGCTCGCCCGCACCGGCCTCGCGCCGGTCTGGGTGGGCTTGGCCACCATGTCGGCCACCGCGGGGATCACGCTGGCCCTGGTGGTGGGCTTCAGCCCGGGCTGATGGGGCGCGGCCCCCCCCCTCCCGAGGCTCGGCGCGCGCGACGGAGCAGCGGACCCCGCGCCGGCGCCGTGGCGGGCGGGGCCGCCTCGGACGTGGGCGCGCCGCTCGCGACCGGATCGGGGCCCGCCCGTCCCCCGAACCGACCGCGCGCTGCGGTAGACTGGCATGCCCAGCCGTGGTGACCGCATGGACTTCGACGAGCTTCAAGCCTTGCTGTGGGCCCACGAGCATGGCTCGCTTCAGGCGGCCTCGCGGGCCACCGGCGTGCCCCGCACACCCTGCGGCGGCGACTCGAGCGTCTCGAGGCGGTCCTGGGCCGGTCCGCCCACGTGGCCGGCCCCGACGGCATCACGTTGACGGCGGCGGGCGTCGCCCTCGTCGAGGAGGGGAGCGCGCTGCTCGCCGCTCGACAGCGCTTGCTCGACCGGGCCCGCGGCGCGCAGAGCCCGCACGACACGCTGCGGGTGCTCGTCGAGACCGGCCTCCCGCCGATGGCGATGGTGGCGGCCATCTCGATGTGCCTGCCCATGATTCCGGGCGTGCGGCTCCACCTCGACTTCGACGTCGACCCGGCCTCTCGGCAGGGGGAGTCCTTCGACGCGATCGTGCATTGGGGCGCGACCCCGGTGGTACGCACGGGCTTCACCCGCACGCTGCTGCGCTCGAAGTTCGCGGTGATGGGGGCGGCCGAGTATCTGTCGGAACACGGGACCCCCCAATCGGCCGCTGATCTGGCGGGGCACGACCTCATTCACCTCGCCGGCACCGAGCCGCGATGGCCCCGCGTGGCCGGGGCGCCGGTCGAGATCTCGCCGCGCCTCGTCTGCGCCGACCTCTACGTGCTCGGTCTGATGGTCAGTCAGGGCCTTGGGCTCGCCTACCTGCCGGTCGGTGGCCCGCTCGTGGGCGACGCCATTGACGCGCTGGTGCCCGTGCTCACCGACGAGATCGGTGCGGAGCGCTGCCTGCGCTTGGACATGCCCGTGCCCTCAGAGCCCGACAGCGCCGCGGCGGTCCTCATCCGCGTGGCCGAGACCTTCGGTCAGACGCTCCGCGAGATCCAGAGCGGGCCGCGGGGCAGGGTCGGCTGACCCGGCGGAGGCGGGCGCGTCGAGGGCCGGCCACCGGCGCAGCACCAGCCAGACGATGGTGCCGTGCATGATGGCCTGCCCGGCCAGCACCGCCCAGAGGTTGTTGGGGAGCAAGGGCGTGGTCAGCATCAAGGCGCCGAAGAGCAGGCCCCCGGTGACCCAGCCGCGGAGCGAGCGCACCTCGGCGCCGACCAGCGCCAGGCCCAGCTGGACGCCGGCCAACAGGTAGCCCGGGGCCATGGGGCTGCGCAGCCCGGCGACGGTCAGGACCAGGGCCCAGATCGCCAGGGAGCCGCGGCGATCGAGGGGTCGGCGTCCGGCCAGGACGGCGAGCCCCACGGCGAGCAGCGTGTAGGCGGACGCGACCCGCGGCCCCCACGCCCACGGGTCGAGGTCCACGCCGAGGCTGGAGAGCTTGAAGGGCAAGCCGAACGGCGAGAGGTTGTCCAGGATGACGCGCGGCGTGTCGTCCAGGAAGTCGTAGGCCCGCCCGGTGGAGATGGCGGGCAGGTGGCCCTCGACGAAGGCGACGAAGACCTCGGGGCCGGTGATCGCGTAGGTGAGGACGGTGAGCAGGAGGGCCCAGGCCACGGTCCACGCGAAAGCGCGCCCGCGCCGCTGCACCAGCAGCACCACGCCGAGCAGGCCCGGCGCGATCTTCGCCAGGATGGCCATCGCGAGCAGCAGGCCGCCGGTTCGTGGGCGCCCCTCGCGGGCCGCGATCATCGCCAGCAGGCCGACGCCGATCACCGTGAGCTGCACGTTGCCGGACTGGTAGACGATGCCTCCGAGCACCCACAGCGCGGGTGCGCTGTAGCGAAGCACCCGCCCGCTTCGGGGGCCCACCCAGAAGCCCAGCCGCCACAGCAGCCCCGCGAAGAAGAGCCCGTTGGCGCAGGTCCACAGGGCCCGCCAGGCCGCGAAGTCGCCCACCAGCGCCGAGCTGGCCATGGGGAGCAGCAGGAACTGCGGGGGGTAGCCGAAGCGATCGAGCAGGAACGGCGCCATGTGCGCGGCCGTGTCGGGCAGCAGTTCGCTCTCGAACGCCGGCACCAAGGCGGGGTCGTAGACATCGCCGACGCCGCCCGCGACGAGCTGGGCGGCGTGCAGGTAGGCCGACGCGCAGAAGTGCCGGTAGAGCTCGGTCCCGTGGGCGATGCCGTGGCCCACGGCCGGCGGGTCCCCGAGGTAGGTGGCCAGATCGGTGGAGGCTGCGATGCAGGCGAGCATCAGCCCCGCCCAGCTGGCCAGGGCGAGCCGGGCGGGCGGGCGGGCTCGCGTGGCCCAGGTGGCGTCGATGCGCCGCGCCATCCCGAGAGACAGGGCCGCGGTCGCGAGCGAGACGCTCAGCAGGCTCAGGGCGCCCGCGAGGCCTGCCACGAGGGCGCCCAGGACCAGGCTTAGGGCCGCCCCGGCGGTCCACCCCCACGCCGGGGCACCTCTCCGGTCGTCCCACGCGGCCAGGGCGGCGGTGGCGGCGGCGATCCCGACCGCCGAGAGGCTGACGAGCGCGGCGACGCCGTCGACGCGGCTGCCCAGGGCGACGGCGAGGGGGCGCCAGGTGAGGTGCGCGGCGAAGGGCGCGGCCAGCAGCAGGGTGAGCCCGCCACAGAGCAGCGCGGGGGCGGATGGGGCGGTCGCGATGGGCGGATCGTCCACAGTGTCTCCCGCAGGTGAGGGGGGCGGTTGGGGTGCTGGCCCCCCCGCGGGTTCAGTCGACCATCGCCAGATACGCCAGCGTCGCCTGGTCCTGTCGGACGATCGACAGGAAGCGGGCTCGAGATCGATCGCCGATCCCGTCCTCAGAGCGCACCAGCGTCTCCATGAGCATCATCGCTCCGCGCAGCTCGGCGGAGATCGACGAGCGGAGGGCTCGGCACTCGAAGATGGTCGCGTTGAACTGCCCGCGCATCTGTTTGAGCGCCTGCTGCTTGGCCCGGTACGCGTCGGTGTCGGCCTCCCCTTCGGAGCGCAGGTCGCTGAGCTGGTCGTCGAGGACCTCCATGCGGTCTCGCCAGTCCAGCAGCTGCTCGATGCCGCGGCGCACATAGCCCTCGGTCCGCGTGCTGTAGCTCAGCAGCGCCAGCTCGCTCTCCTGGCGCCCCTTGTCCGACAGCAGGCCTCCGGCGAGGCCCGACAGCGCGGTCGCCCGGAGCGCGATGATCTCGCCCCCCGCAGAGAAGGCCACCGGCACCGCGCCGGCGATCTTCTTGAGCTTGCTTATCTGGTGGTCCCACCCCTTCGGCCGCTCCTTCTCCTTGAGGGTGGTCATCAAGAAGCGCTTGAGCAGCCCGGGGAAGGCCTTCTGAACCGCGGCAGCGTCGACCCCGTGGTGGTTGAAGATCGACAGCGCGATGGGGTCGCCCTCTTTGGCCATGAGCGCCACCAGCGCGCAGGCGTAGCGGCCGTGCTGGGCGAAGAGCTGCTTGCGGGCGTCGGCGTCGCCGGCGCGGGCGTCGTTGAGCACCGCGAGGGCCTCGTCGGCGCGGCGCCAGTCGAAGAGCGTGCTCACGACCTTGGTGCCGCCTTTGACCACGGCCCCAGCGCCGTGAAAGGCCAGGGCGACCGGCGCGGCCACCCCGGTGGCGGCGCACAAGAAGCCGACCATCGACAGCACGGCGCCCGCCGCGGACGACGAGGCGCGGATGGCCAGCTGCTTGCTCCGCTTCTGGATGTGGGTGGCGGCCCCGGCGACCCGGCTGTCCGACTCGACGGCCTGCTGCACCGCGAGGGTGTCGCGGGTGGCGGACTGCCACCAGGTGACGGCGTGGTGGGCCTCGAAGCAGGCGGTGCACAGGTTCTCCACCGACCCCACGGCGGGGGACAGAGACGCGACCTCCTTCAGCAGGTCGAGGGTGAGCGCCGTGCGCGCCGAGCCCAGCGCGTGTTGGACCGCGTCGCTCCGGGCGTCGAGTTGCTGGTCGATGGCCAGCAGCAGCTCGATGGGGTCTTTGATGTCCTCGGCGCTGGAGGCGCCGAGCGATTGCCAGACCTTCTGGAGGCCGATGGCGATGGAGAAGGCGCCGACCCAGTCGCCCACCTCGGCGCTCTTCGACTTCGACGCGAGCGTGGACGCCTTGAGTGCCTCGTCGGTGTATCGGCCCGGGATCGCCTGGTGGGTGTGCACCGTGTCGGTGAGCTTCTCGGTGGCGGAGCGGCTCCCCCTGGCCTGGTCCATCTGATCGAGGAAGGCGTTGACCTCGACCCAATTGCGCTCTTGCTTCCTCATGGACGGCGGCCACCACAGCTCGGGCCACTGCAGATCGTCGCGGTACATGGCGGCGACCGCGTCGGCCGGCATGCCCAGCTGTACCAGCCGCTCGAGGCCGGCGGTGAATCGCGTGGAGAGCGCGGCGAAGCGATCGAACGCCTCGGAGCCCAGCCGCTCGCGGACGCGGACCGCGCCCTCCTTCGCCCAGATCGAGACGCCGGTCAGCGCCTTGCTGTGCAGCAGCGCGCTCAGCTGTTCGCCCATGTGCAGGACCTGGGTGCGCAGCTCCAGCCGCCGCGCCTCGTCTCGGGCCGACGCAAGCGTGAACGCGTCGGTGGCGAGCTCGGTACGCCGCGCCTCTGCGATCGTCTCCTGTCGCTCGTGTTCGGTGATCGCGGTCCGGTGGGTGTGGTAGGCGTCCCGCAGGGCCCGGGCCTGGGGGTCTCCTGCGCCTGCCTTCGACTTGAGTCACGCCTTGAGGTCGTCCATCAGGGTCCTGCGCGTGGCAGCTCGGTGGCGCCTGGCCTCGCGCACCTCTCCCTCGCTCTGCTGTGCCTCCGTGCGCGCGATCTCCTCTCGAACGGCCGCGAGGCTCACGCCGTCCTGGCCGCTCATGGCGCGCTTCAGACGGGCCCCGGCGAGGGCCAGCGAGACCGCCAGCGTGGACTGGGTCCCCTCGATGGCCTCGAGTCGATCGTCGAGCTCCTCGACGCTGAAGCCGTCCACCTCGTCCGGGTCGAACCGCGTGGGCGCGCGCAGGGGGTCGTAGGGGCCAGCGGAGTGGCTCGCCGACTCGCTGCTCCACGAGTCCTCGGGCCCGTCGGTGGCGTACGACCCGATGGAGTCGTCGCGGTCTGTGAGGTCGGTGAGGTCGGTGAAGTCGAAGTCACCCAGCCCGCCCCCGCCGCGAAAGCTCGGGATGGCCTTGAGGTCGATGAGCCATCGCATGGACCGCTGGCGTTGGAGTTCGGGGGGCATCGCGGTGCTCCTGGGTGAACGCGCTCAGGGTAGCGTTGGCGCTGTGGTCGATTTGAGGCCATGGGGTGCGCTGGAACTGGACCGGTGCGGCTTGCGAAGTGCGGGCCGAAACTGAGGTGGCGCAGTCAGACGACCGTTGGGGCTTTCACGTCGTCGTCTGGTGGCTACGCAATTGGCGCAAGCCAATCGGAGGCCCCATGCTCGCCGCAACTCTCCTCTCTGCCCTGCTCCTCTCCCCTGCGGCCCACGCCTGGGAGGAAGGCGACCCTGAGCCGGACGGGGGCTACTACTTGGGCGCCCGGTCCGGCGTCGCCGTGCCCATTGGCGCCCAGGGGATCGGCTTCCCTGTCTCCATCGAGGCCGGGATCCACTTCGAGAACAACTTCGCCTTGGGGGTGCGGGTCTCCTATCAGTACAACCCGCCGAGTCTGTTCGGCATCGAGACGCCTCCACAGGCGGTGGGGCCCTTGCTCGACGTGCGGCACTTCTTCCGGGTCCGCAAGACGGTGGACATCTACCCGGTCCTGGGCGGGGGGTTCGTCTTCGGAGTGAGCGAGGAGAACAACGAGAACATCGTCCTGCCGATCCTCACCGTGGGCCTGGGGTCTCGTCTCGGGCTGGGCTCCTCGCCGCTCTACCTCGCCCCAGAGGTCGGGGTGAACAACTTCGCGATCCCCTACATGGGCGTGGCCATCGGCATGTTCGAGCGGCCGGGCTCCAGCAGCAAGTGAGGTTCAATGACGCGCTCCATCCAACTGGGTCTGGGTCTCACGGCGGCTCTCGTTCTGCCGGCCTGTCGCGTCAACGACGACCGCGTCTACGGAGGGGGGCAGGTGGTCGTCGAGATCGACAGCGAGGACACGGGCGAAGCGCCACAGACATGGGAGGTCCCGGGCCTGGATGACGACCTGTCTGCGCGTGGCCGATCCTTCGATGACGGCGCCGAGCCGGACTGCGACGGGCCGCCTGGTGCGTGGCTCTGGGAAGACAACGGCTACCCGATCGAGCTGCGCGGCTGCGGCGATGGCATGTGGTTCGTCTTGGAGATGGGCGCGTCGGTGCGCCAAGGCGGGACCGTCAATGCGGTGGACAGTGGCACCACGCTCCTGCTGGCCGTCGAATCGGAAGACGGCGAGGCCAACAGCAGGGGCACGTCCAGCCGTGCGACGGTGAGCGTCGGTCCCACGGGCATCAGCGGGGGCTACGAGGATCCAGAAGCGGAGGGGCTCGTCTTGGGTCCCGCTGCGGTGTCCATCTCGTGGGACATGGACCCAGACATCTGGGTGCTTCGACACCGCTGAGTGGTGTGGAGCGGAGCTGGCGGACGCGGCCCGATGGGGGGGGGGCAGCTGCGGCGGCCGACCGCAGCCTGCCCCCGACCCGGGGCGCCTTCAGTTGAAGTAGAAGCGGGCGATCAGCGCAGCCGTCGTGTGCATGCTCGCCCCGATCGATGCGTCGCCGTGGTATTTGATGAAGTCCAAGCCGACCTCTCCGCCGACGGAGAAGCCGCGTCCGATCCAGTACTCGCCGCCGGCGAGCCCGCCGAAGGTCAGGTTGAGATCTCGCTCGCCGTTCTGGTTGGCGACCTGAGAGCCCAGCCGGCCCCCGGCGTAGGCGCTGCCCTTGCCGGCGACGCGCCAGGAAGGCGCGACCGCGACCGACGCCTCTGTCGAACCGTAGGCGTCGCCGTCGTCGGACAGCCGGAGGTAGTTCAGCTCCGGCTCGCTCCGGAGACCCCCGTTCAGGATGATCGGGACCCGCACCGACTTCGCGCCCATCATCGCGTCGAGCTCGTAGTATCCGAGGTATCCGAGGTACCCGAGCATCTGAAGCTGGCTGATCACGTCCATGGACATGCCGACGCCGACCTTGGTCGAGTCGGGCTGAGAGGGGTTGTCCTTGGCGAGCGCGTCAGCGGATGCCAAGCCGACGGTCATCAGGGACACGAGCAGGGTGAGGAGGAAGCGGAGCATCGGATACCCGGGTTGCCCTGGCTGCGGTCGTGGTTCGGTCGCCTGCTGGCCGAAGTCGGTCTCGCCGCGAGCCTGCCACCCGCCGGCGCTCCTCCGACGGCGCTCGGCCGCTGCCTGTGGTGCGACCGGGCGCCTGGACGCATGACCCGGCGCAGGGCGCGCCCGGGTGCTGGTCTGCTGCTGCCCTCGGTGCGCCATCGTCCGCCACTGCCCCCGGCCGCTCATGCCCCGACCGATGACCCCGACCCTCGATCTCGGCTCCACCGCCATCGCGCGGCTGCTGCCCCACCGCCCGCCGGCCTTGCGCGTCGACCGGTTGCTGGCCCTCCGCGCCGCTCCGCCGTCGCTGCTGGCCTCCTTCTCGGTTGATGCAGGAGACCCCGCGTTTGACGGACACTTCCCGGGCGCACCGTTGCTGCCGGGGGTGGTCACCATCGAGGCGCTGGCCCAGGCGAGCGGGATGCTGCTGGGCGTGATGGCGCGGGCCGACGCCCACCCCGATGGGTGGGCCGGGGCGGTGTCGGCGCTCGGAGACGCGGCGCGACCCGATGCGCCCGTGGGCGCGGTCCCGATCGGGATGCTCACCGGCACCCGGGTCAAGCTGTTGGCGCCGGTCGGACCGGGATCGGTGGTCGAGCTCGAGGTGCGGCACCAGGGCCACGTGGGACACCAGCACCGGGTCGCCGTCGAGGCGCGGGTGCGGGGGGTCCCGGTCGCTTCCGGTACGCTCACCCTCGCCGTGCTGGCCTGTGGCGCCCTCCCGGCGCCGGTCCCATGAGGCCGCTCCACCACAAAGACGTGCAGGTGTTGCGGGCGTCGCGCACCAACATCGCGGCGGTGCTGCCGAGCCTGGTGCGCGCCATCGCGGACGACCTGTACGCCCACCCAGACGCCGCGCCCTATTACGCCGACATCGAGCAGGTGCGCGCCCAAGCGCGGGCCTGGATCGTCGGCGTGCTGGCCCAGCCCGACCTCGACGCGCTCGACGTCTGGCTGGTCCGGGTGGCCGACATCCACCACGCCATCGGCATCCCCAAGTCGTTCTTCGTCGAGATCTGCGGTGCGGTCTGCGAGCACGTCGCCGCTACCGCCGAGAGCCTGCCGTTCACGGAGGGCGTGCGCCTCGCGGTCGTGCGCACCTTCACTCGGGTGCTGTTTCGCCAGGCGGCCATCTACGCATCCGCGCCCGAACCGGGACCGCCGGCCAGCTGAGCCGGTCGGCTCGATGCGCGTCGATGTGAAGCCCCGCGGCCACCCGCCAGTCGGCGGACAGGTCCATTCGGGCGACCTCGCGGCCGTCGGCGTCGAGCTCGAGCAGGCGGGGTCCTCCGGTGGACCCGACCGCACGAAAGTCGCGGTTCTCGAGGACGAGCAGCCCCCCACCCGGGAGCGGGACGAGGTCTTGGAGCCACCGGAAGCCTTCGGCCACGACTGTGGCCTCCCCCATGGCGCGGTCGAGCCGCACGATCCGTCGCCGCCCGGTGTCGGCCACCACCCAGCCGCCGGCCCACCGAGCGAGCCCGTGGGGCTGGCG
>JBDQIL010000001.1:0-19647 GCA_040264415.1 Myxococcota bacterium | reverse complement strand
GCCCCGCCCCGCCCCCGATCCGAGCGTCGCTGAAGGCTTTGGCCCGCAGCGGGGTGCTGCGCGCGGCCGCGGCCCCGCGCGCGCCCGTCGAGCCCGGTCGCCAGCCCGACCCGACCGCGCACGGCATCTCCCTCCCGCCGGCACACAGCGCGCCAGACACCTTCTGGAACGATGGTCTGGTGGGGCTCCTCGGCTGGGTCGAGGACCACGGCGCGGCGCTGCCAGGGCTGGCCGACCGCTGGAAAGACCAACCGGTGGGGCGGTGGGTGCGCGCTCAACGCCAACGCAAGGATCGCCTGAATGACGCCCAGATCGCCGCCCTCGAGGCGCTGCCGGGGTGGTGCTGGGACGAAGAGGCCGCGCGCTGGGAGCAGGGCTTTCGCGGGCTGTCTCGCTGGGCCGCCGAGTACGGCCACGCCAACCCGCCCCGAGGCACCGCCGGCGTGGGCCTCGCGCGCCTCGCGCAGTGGGCGGCCCAGCAGCGCGCCCTCCACCGCCAAGGCCGGTTGAGCCCCGACCGCATCGCGCGACTCGAGGCGCTGCCCGCGTGGCGGTGGGAGCGGTGAGCGCCGGCCCTCTCCGCGCCGGGCTGCTGGGCCTGCTGATGGCCTGCGGGGGCGGCGACGCCCCGCCCCCCGCCCAGGCGCCCGCGCCCGTCGCCGAAGACGAGCTGCGCCCGTTCGCGCCCGCGCCCGCCACGATGCACCGCCTCACCGACCCAGCTTGGCGGGCGTCGGCCCGCGACCTGCTCGGGGTGGGCTACGGCGGCGAGCTGCCCATCGACTACCGGCTGTACGGCTACGCCGCCGTGGGCGCGACCGAGGTGTCGATCTCTCCGCTCGATCTCGAGCTGTACGAGGCGGCCGCTTGGGCACTCGCGCGGGCAGCCGTGCCCGACGCGGCCACCCGAGACGCGCGGGTGGGCTGCGCCCTCGACCTGCCGCCCGGCGCCACCGACGCCGACGCCTCGGCCGCCTTGCTGGCGGCCGCCGGGTGTGTGCGCGCCTGGACCGCCGACCTCCTGCGCCGGGCGTGGCGCCGCCCGCCCTCCACCGACCAGCTGGCCGACATGGCCGCGCTGTACGCCGACATCATCAACGGCACCGCCGACCCCACCCTGGCCGTGCGCGGGGTGGTCGCTGCCACCCTGCTCTCGCCCCACTTCCTGTTCCGGGTGGAGCGTGGAGAGACCGACCCCGACCAGCCCGAGCGGCGCCGCTACACCAGCCACGAGATGGCGAGCCGCCTGTCGTACGGGATCCGAGGCACCACCCCCGACCGCGCGCTGCTCGACGCCGCCGATCGCGGCGAGCTCACCGAAGACCGAGGCATCCGGCAGCAGGCCGAGCGGCTGCTCGCCACCCGCGAGGCCGGGGCCCACCTCGGGGGGTTCTTCGGCGAGATGCTCGACCTCGACCGGCTGGAGTCCGCCGAGAAGAGCCCCGACCTCTACCCCTGGGACAGCCCGCCGCTCCGGGCGGCCATGGCCGAGGAGATGGAGGCGCTGTTCGTCGATCTGGCGGTGGAGCGCGACGCCCCCATCCGCGACCTCTACACCACCCGCCGCGCCTGGCTCACGCACCCCGACCTGGCCGCGCTCTACGGCCTCGAGTTGAGCGACGACGCGCTGCCGGCCTGGGTCGACCTGCCCGCGACCGCCGACCGCGGCGGCCTGCTCGGGAGAGCCGCGTTCCTAACGTTGAACGCGCACAACTCCCAGACCTCCCCCACGCGGCGCGGGAAGGCGATCCGGGTGCGGCTGCTGTGCGACGTCGTCCCGCCGCCCCCCGACGACGTGGTGACCTCCCTCGACGACGACGGCTCCGACGAGGGCACCCTGCGCGACCGGCTCGAACAACACGCCACCGACCCCGCCTGCTCGGGCTGCCACGACCTGATCGACCCGCTCGGCTACCCCCTCGAGGACTTCGGCGCGATGGGCGAGCACCGCACCCGCGACAACGGTCTGCCCATCGACGCGTCGGGGAGCCTCGACGGCGTGGCGGTCGATGGCGCCGCCCAGATGGGCGCCGCCATGGCCGCCCACCCCGACGTGGGGCCCTGCTTCGCGCGCAACTTCTGGCGCTTCGGCACCGGGCGGCTCGAGGGCGCCTGGCAGGAGCAGGCCGTGCGCGACCTGGGCGGCAGCTTCGACGCCGCCGACCAGCGCCTCTCCGAGCTGGTCTTGGCGCTGGTGCTCTCCGAGAGCTTCCGTACGGTGGCCGCCCCCGCCGAGGTGGCCTGCGCGGCCGACGACGAAGGGGACACCCGCCCTTGCGGCACCGCCTGCGGTGACGGCGAGGAGACCTGCCGCGACGGCGCCTGGGTGGGCTGCTCGGCGCCGGCGCCCGCCCGTGAGGTCTGCGACGGCGAAGACAATGACTGCGACGACGCCATCGACGAGGGCGTGGTGCGCGCATGCGACCTCGACGGCGTGGCCGGAACCCAGACCTGCGCCGACGGAGATTGGCGCGACTGCGCGACTGCGCCCGGCGACCGCGAGGTCTGCAACGGCGAAGACGACGACCACGATGGCGACGTCGACGAAGACCTCAGCGTGGGCCTCGAGGTCGTGACCTTCGACGGGCTCGCGGCCGACGGCCACCCGTCGTGCGACGCCGAGGACGACCCTGACGCGCCGGCCTGCCGCGCCGCCGTCAACCGCCTGTGCGCGGGGCTGGGCTGCTACCGCACGGGCCTCGGCGTGGTGGCCACCGATCGGGTGTCCGGCCTGGCCACCATCGCCTGCGCGTCCGACAGCCACGCCACCGTGGTCGAGACCACCTTCAGCCACCTCTCCACCTTCCACGGCGGGTGCACGGCCACCTCGCGTCAGAGCCGCGACTGCAACGCCGCCATCCACCGCTTCTGCGGGGCGCGGGGCGAGAGCAGCGGCTTCGGCCCGGTGGAGAACTCCGGCGACATGGCGGTGGTGGTGTGCACCCCCGGCGCCGAGGTGGTGGGCACCACCTACACCGAGCTGAGCACCTTCCAGTCCACCTGTGACGGCTTCACCTGGCGGTCGGGCCCGGTCTGCAACACCGCCTTCCACCAGCTCTGCCGCAGCCGCGGCGCCGAGACCGGCGACGGCCCCAACGAGCACTCGGGCGACAACGCCGCAGCGTCCTGCGTGGGCGGAGGAGACTGATGGGCCGCTTCCTCGACCGCGACCTCCGGCTGAATCGACGCGCGCTCCTGCGCGGCGCCCTGCGGGGGGCCGCCGTGACCGTGGCCCTGCCCACCCTCGAGGCCATGCTGGGCACGGGCGGCCGCGCGCTCGCCGACGGCACCCTGCTGCCCACCCGCTTCGGGCTGTGGTTCTGGGGAAACGGCGTGCGACCCGACCGGTGGGTGCCCTCGGGCACGGGCGCCGGGTGGAGCCCCTCCGAGGCGCTGGCGCCGCTCACCGACCTGCGGTCCTACGTCAGCCCCGTGACCGGCTGCGAGATCAAGACCGCCACGCACCCCCACCACTCCGGCATGACCGGCGTGCTGACCGGGCAGCGCTACCACCAGCTGGGCACCACGCGCGACACCATCGTCACCACCTTCGCTCGCCAGAGCGTCGATCAAGACGCGGCGGACTGGTTCGACGGCCAAGCGCCTTTTCGAAGCCTCGAGCTGGGGGTGACCCGGTTTCACGGCACCGACGAGGGCTCCACCTTCCAGCACCTGAGCCACAACGGCCCCAACCTGCCCAACCCGTCTGAGTACGACCCGGTGGCGCTCTACCACCGACTCTTCGGGGTCTCGGCCGACGCCCAGGTCGACCTCGCCCGGCAGAGCGTGCTCGACGGCGTGATGGAGCAGATCACCGGCCTGCAGCGCGAGTTGGGGCGGGCGGACCGCGACCGGCTCGACCAACACCTCGAGAGCGTGCGCACCCTCGAACGCCGCCTGGGCGCCGATCTCGGCTCGTGCGGCCCCTCCGAGGCGCCCGTCGGCATCCCCGACGGCAGCCTCGAGCCCATCGAAGAGAAGAACGCCGCCATGTCCGAGTTGCTGGCGCTGGCGCTGGCGTGCGACCTGACCCGCGCCTTCTCGGTGCAGTTCTCCACCTGCGGCTCGGGCGTGGTGATGTGGCAGGTGGGCGCCGCCAACGGCCTGCACCTCACGTGCCACGAGGAGAGCCTGCCGCAGCCCACCGTACACAACGCCACGGTCTTCACCATGGAGCAGCTCGCGCACTTCCTGGCGGTGCTGCGCGACACCCCCGAGGGCGACGGCAACCTGCTCGACCAGTGCAGCATCTTGTGCACCACCGAGCTCTCCGACGGCCGCACCCACGCCAACACCGAGTACCCGCTGCTCATCGCCGGGGGCGGCGGTGGGCGGCTGCGCCCGGGCACCCACGTGCGGGCCGTGGGCGAGAGCACGAGCCGGGCCGCGCTCACCGCCCTGCGCGGCGCTGGGGTCGAGCTCTCGGAGTGGGGGGTAGACGCCGGGCGCACCACCCGGCCATTCTCCGAGCTGCTGACCTGACCCCCCTCGGAGGCCCCATGCGACCCACACTCCGCGCCGCGCTCTTCATGACGCTGACCGGCGCCCTCGCCTGCGGTGACAAAGACGACGACGGGAGCGACAGCGCGCCGCTGTACGGGGGCGACGGCGCTGACGGCGCCAGCGACGGCGCTGACGGCGCCAGCGACGGCGCTGACGGCGCCAGCTCCACCGACCTGCCCGACTGCCAAGCCCGCGACGGCCACGCCACCGACCTGGGCGCCCTGACCATCTCGGGCGACACCCTGAGCGCCACGCTGTCCTACAGCGGCGGCTGCGAAGACCACGACTTCACCCTTTGCTGGCCCGACGGGACCTTCCTCGAGAGCGAGCCGCTGCAGGCCCACCTCGAGATCCTCCACAGCGGCACCCCCGACCCCTGCGAGGCCTACCCCACCGAGGTGGTCGACTTCGACCTGGCGCCGCTGCGTGCGGCCTACACGGCCTCGACCGGCGCGTCTTCGGGCACCATCGAGCTGCGGGTCTCCACAAACGGCGGCACCGGCGGGGCGACCTACACGTTCTGAGCGGCGGAGCGGCCTGGCCGCGCCCTCAGGGTTGGCCCTCAGCCGCGGCCGGCCCGCGAGAGCTTGTCGCGGATGAGGCCCGAGATCGATCCGAAGGACTTGGAGCGCCCGTCGCGGGTCCAGTTGCCGTGCTTCACCCGCGCGTTGGGATCGTCGCCGCGGGTGTTCGAGCCGCCACCGCTGGCGCCGATGGTCTGCGAGCCGCTGCCCGTCGCGAACTCGATGTGCGAGGTGCGGCCGCCGCCGGTGTAGAAGACCGGGTCGCCGCGTTGAGGCTGGTTGGCCCGGGGCAGCCGTCCTCGAATGCCCGCCGCCGTGTCGTCGCCCCAGTTGATGAGGCCGGTCTCCTGGCGGAGCACGTAGAGCACGAACCCCGAGCAGTCGAAGGTGTTGGGGCCGTCGGCGCCCCAGTAGTAGGGCGCACCCAGGTGGCTCTCAGCGGCCGAGATGACCGCGTCGCGGATCGCCTCGGCGTCGGCGCCGCCATCAAAGCTCTCCGAGGTGGCCAGCGGGTTGGCGCTGCCGCTGGTGAGCGCGGCGGCCGTGCCCGGCCCCACGGTGCCGTCCACGTCGAGGTCGTTGGCCTGCTGAAACCGCCGCACCGCGCTGGCGGTCAGCCCCCCGTACTCGCCATCGACGAAGAGGCCGGCGCCGTAGGTGTTGAGCAGCTGCTGCAGGCGGGTGACCCGCCGGCCGGCGTCGCCATAGGCCAGCGGCGGGCGCCCGGTGAGCTCGCCCTCGTTGGCGCCCACGACCGGCGCCGGGGTGCCGCCGCCCCCCGACGCCGTGTCGCCCCCCGAGCGGCTGGTGTGGCGGTCGGCCTGGTTGAGCAGCGTCGCGGTCTGCGGACCCACCACGCCGTCTGTGCGCAGGCCGTGCTCGCGCTGGAAGATGCGGAGCGCGCGGTGCGTGCCCAGCCCGAAGTCGCCATCGACCGTGCAGCCGGTGCCATGGGCGTTGAGCAGCTCTTGGAGGCGCCGGACCCGAGGGCCCGAGGCGCCACGCTGCAGATACGGGGTGCCCGACAACGTCGTGCCGCCGTCGGCGCCGGCGGTGTTCGGGTCGACCCCACCCGACGCGCCGCCGTCGGCGCTGCTCTGCGTGCCGCCGCTCTGGCCGCTCGAGGTGTCGAGGGCTCCGAGGGTGGATGGGCCCACGATGCCGTCGACCGAGAGGCCGCGGGCGCGCTGGAACACCATCACCGCGGCGCGGGTGGCCCGGCCGAAGAACCCGTCTGGGTTGATGCCGGCGCCGGCCCGGTTCAGGGCCGCCTGAAGGGCCCGCACCGCGTCGCCCTGGGCGCCGAAGCGGAGCAACGCGCCGCTCGCCATCAACGCCGCCATTCCGCTGTTTCCTCGTCCGTTCTGGCCGCCCGAACGGCCGCCAGAGTCGGGGGTGGTTGCGGTCGCGCTGTCGCTGCTCTGGCGGCGGCTGACTGCGGGCATGGGGGCTCCGGTCTCTGGGCCCCCCATCCTCCCATGGCGCGCGGCCCAGAACGATTGCGGACGGGTTGCAGGACGCACCGGGCACAATGGGGCCATGTGGTTCCTCGCGTTCTCTCTCTGGTCCTGCGCCGTGTCGCCTCCTCTCTCCGACGGCGATGGAGCGCCGGCGTCCACGGCGCCCGCGGCGCCCGCGGCGCCATCGTCGGTCGCTGCCGGCGATCCTCGGGCTGCGCTCGCCGCCCGACCCCTCGCGCTCACCCGCCATGGCGCCTGCCGCATGGACTGCCGGCACATCGACCGCGGCGAGGTCGACGGTGTACTGCGTGGGGGGGCGTGGGCCCCCGAGCGCACCCGCACCGACGGCCCGTGCCCCTCTCACGCCTTCGAGGGACGCGGCACCGACGGCCACCGCCTGCGCGTGGTCTTCGCCGCCTGCCCGGACGAGACCCGCGTGGTGACCGCCATCGACCTCGATCGGGACTGGCCCTGCGCCTGTGACTGAGCGGCAGGCAGAGGATTGCATTCATGCAACGCAATCATCCGTGCGTCGCCCAACCTGACCCGATGGGGGCGCGGCGCAGCCGTCCGCCCCCAAGGCCGGCCCAATCGGAGTCCCCATGCGCGCCCTCACCGCCTCGTCCTTCCTGCTGCCCCTGCTCGCTGCGTGCGCCGGCGACGCCGACACGTCCCCCACGGGCACCAGCGACTCCGGCGCCGCCGACGTCGAGGCCGTCACCTGGCACCAAGACGTCGCGCCGATCGTGGTCGAGAACTGCGCCGCCTGCCACACCGCGGGCGGCCTCGCGCCCTTCGAGCTCGACCAGTACGCCACGGCCTCTTCTCTGGCCCAGGCCATGGCCACGGCCGTGGACGCCGGCACCATGCCGCCCTTCGGCGCCCACGACACCGACGAGTGCCAGCCGCTGCGCCCCTGGAAGGGCGACATGCGGCTGAGCGATGACGAGAAGGCGCTCATTCGCGACTGGGCCGCCGCGGGCGCCCCCGAAGGCGACGCCGACACCGCCGCAGCCATCCCCGAGCCGCCGTCGCTCGAGATCGAAGACCCCGACTGGGAGGCCGAGCTGCCCAGCGCCTGGACCGTCGAAGGCACCGACGACCAGTTCATCTGCTTCGTGATCGACCCGGGCATCGACGACACCCGCTGGATCACCGACATCCAGTTCCTGCCCGGCAACGAGAAGATCGACCACCACGCGCTGGTCTACCACGACATCGAGGGCATCTCCGACGAGTGGAAGGGCGAGGACGGCACCTACGACTGCTTCGGCGACGTGGGCGACACCTCGGCCGTGCTGCTGGCCACCTGGACCCCCGGCGCCGCCCCGATGCGCGCCCCCGACGGCGCCGGCTTCCCGCTCTGGGCCGACAGCCGCATCGTGGTGCAGATGCACTACCACCCCACCGGCGAAGGGGCCGAGGTCGACCTCAGCGCCCTGCAGCTCAAGTGGATCGACGAGGAGCCCGCCTGGGAGGCCGCCCAGGCCCTGCTGGGCAACAACGGGCGGCAGTACGGCGACGGCACGGGGCTGCAGCCCGGCCCGAACGACACGGGCGACGAGGCCGAGTTCATCATCCCCGCCGGCGATCGACCGCGACGTGGTCGGTGCCCAGCTTCTCGATGCCGTCGTCCCGAGCGGGGGCGCGGACCGGGGCCGCGGGCTCGGACGTGTCGTCGGGGGGATCGACGCGGAGCAGCTGCTCTCGGCCGTCGGCACGGCGGAGGGTGACCTGGCCCTGCGCGATGGCCACCACCACGGCATCGTGGCCCTGGATTTGATCGCCGATGCCGTAGCCGGCGCCGTCTTCGACGGAGCGCACCCGCACCAGGCGCTTGCGGCGCCGGCGGCGCTTGCGACGGCGCTTGCGCTTCACCGTCTTCCGGACCTTCTTGGTCTCCTCGCGCCCGATCCAGGCCGAGCTGTAGGCGGCCGGTTCGACCACCATCGTCGAGACCAGCACCAGATCGAGGTCGGTCTCGACGGCGCCATCGGCCGGATCAGGCTGGTCGGGCCCGCCCACCTGGCTTGGGTCGAAGATCGATCGCGAGAGGATGGGCTCGCCGTAGAAGCCCACCGAGCGGCGGACGCGCGGGGCAGGGGACGCCGCGACCGGGGACGCGGGCACGGGGCGAGAGACGGCCGGCTGGGACGGCGTCGCCAGCGCGGCCTCCACAGGCGAATCCGGCGCATCGGGCCGTGAGGATGCCCAGGCACCCATGCACGCCAGCGGCACGAGCAGGGTCAGGGTCAGGGCGAAGGCAGGCCGGGGCAAACGTCGAGCTTTGATTGGCTCACTCCATCTGTTCTACTCCTGAATAGGACCTGCTGCGACCATTCGCAACCCAGGCGCACCAGGCCGCGCCAACGCCGACCCCCATCGGCCGACGTCTCCGACCAGCCATCGACGACCGCCAGCGGCCAGCCATCGCCCCCCTCACCGGTTACCGGAGGCGTCGGGAGCCCGATGCAGCTGGCATTCACGCGACATGGAGAGCGCCGCCGGGGCGAGTCCGACCCCGCGCTGACCTCGGCGGGACGCCGCATGGCCCGCGAGGCCGCGCTGTGGCTGCGAGACCAGGGCTTCGCGCCCGCCCGGATCGTGGCCACCCCCACGGTGCGCACCCGCGAGACGGCGGACGAGCTGGGCCTGGTATTCCCTGACGCGGCGCGGTCCGAGCGCCCCGACGCCCCCGAGACCCGCGACGACTGGGACCGGCTGTTCGACCTGCTCTCGTGCGACGACGGGCCGGTCGCGCTGGTCGGCCACCACCCCACCCTCGCGTTCCTGCTCCGGGCCTTCGGGCCTCCGCCGGTGCCGGTGTCCGTGGGACACTTCGCCGCCACCCTGCGCCTGCACGCCGAGCCCGCCGGCGTCACCCGCCTCACCGCCGCTTGGCCGGGCCGCCCCGCCCTGTGAGAACCCCCGAGGTCCCCATGTCGACCGACAGCGACATCGACACGCTCGCGCAGCTCTTCCTGTTCAAGGGCGTGCCGCGGCGCAGCCTGCAAGAGCTGCTCTCGCTGGCGCCCCCCGTGCGCTTCATGACGGGTCAGCCCGTGTTTCACCAGGGGGCGGAGGCCGACAGCGCCCTGCTGCTGATCGAGGGGCGCCTCATCGCCACCGTCACGGCGCTCGCCGACGACAAGGAGGTCGGTCAGATCCGGCCCGGCGAGATCGTGGGCGAGCAAGGTCTCTTCGTCGCGGGCGGGAAGCGGAGCGCGTCGGTGGTGGCGGCGGCGCCTTCGGCCTGCCTGCTCCTCTCGCCCGCCGTGATGGACCACGCCTTCCACAACCCAGCCATCGTGTCCCTCGAGCAGCACATGCTCGGCACGCTGGCCCGCCGCATTCGGGGCACCAACCAGGCCATCCAGAAGGTGTGGAAGGACGTCCCCGATCCCAACGCCGCCGCCGAGGCTGCGGCCCAGGCCGAGGCGGCCCGCCCCACCACGTTGCGCGACCGGCTCGCCAGCCTGTTCGGAGGTCGATGATGGCCCTCAGCCCCGCTCTGCTGTCCCAGGCCACGGGCCTGATGAAGGCTCACCCGGTGCGCGGGGTCCAGCCCGAGCACCTCGCCGAGGTGCTGGCCGCGGCCACCCTGCAGCGCCTCGGAGACGGCGACGCGCTGTGTACCGAGGGAGACCCCGGCGACGCCATGTACTTCCTGGTGGACGGCGCCATCCGGGTCCAGCGCCGCGACGCCCGCGGGAAGATGCGCGAGCTGGCGATCATGAAGCCGCCCACCCTGGTCGGGCACATGAGCCTCGTCGACCACTCCCCCCGCAGCGCGTCGTGCATCGCCCAGGGCCGCACGGTCATCGCGTCGCTCGACCGGCGCACCTACAACGAGATCCTGACCGAGCCCTCACCGCGGGGCATGGCGCTGCGCCGGCTGCTGCTGAGCAGCCTCACGCGCCAGCTCGCCACGGCCAACGAACGCATCGCCGAGCTCATCGACGGCCCCGACCAGCCCCGCAAGATGGTGGCGCCGAAGGGGGCCGCCAAGCGCGTCCACCGCCCAGCCGACGAGGTCGAAGACTTCGGCGACGTATCGAACACCGACTTCTTGAAGGTCGCTGGGGTGCTCGAGGGCTGGAGCGTCGATGCCCGCGGCGTAGACGACATGACGGTCGCCTACACCGAAGACCAGAAGCGCAACCCGAAGAACCGCAGCGTTCGGTAGCCAGGGGCCCACCCCACGACCGCCAACGCGGCGGGCCCCCGACGGGGACACCGCCGCGCCAAACGATTGCTTCGGGGCGTGCTTAGAGCTTCCCGGCCGCCACGAACCACGTGAACGTGTCGTCGTCGTACCGACCGATGAGCGTCTTGTCGAAGGTCTTCGTCTCGGCGTTCCAGGTGTACCGCTTGAACTCCTGCTGGTCGTCGGCGGCCACGTAGAGCTCGGGCGTGCCGTCGCCGTCGAGGTCGTGCACGATGCTGGCGTGCTCGAAGCCCGACGACACCGCGTCGAAGTTGGTGATGGTCCAGGTGGTCTCGTCGCCCTTCACCTCGGAGTCGATGAAGTACAGGCCGGTCTTGTAGGCCGCCGCCACCAGCTCTTGGCGCCCGTCGCCGTCGAAGTCGCCCGCTACGATGAAGCGGGTCTGCTGGTCGTTGATGGTCACCACGTCTTCGTGGGCGAAGGTGCCGTCGTCGTTCGGCGAGTACAAGCGCACCTTGACGGGCTCCTTGATCTGGCGGTTCTCGAGCTCGGCCTCGAGCACGCTGAAGAACTCGGTCTTGCCGTCGCCGTCGATGTCGACCGCCAAGATCTCCTTGGCGTGGGTGTGCTCGTCGCCGTCGATCTTGGTGCGCTGGTAGGTGGCGCCGTCCCACCGGTACATCACGATCTCGCCGGCCTGGCTGGTGCCGGCCTTGTTGCGATCGGACGGGGTGGCGAAGAACTCGGCCTTGCCGTCGCCGTCGATGTCTCCGACCTCGATCTCGTGCACGAAGGTGTCGGCCTTCTTGTCGAGCTCGATGACCTCGGGCTTGCCGCCGGGCTCGGTGGGCGGGTTGTAGACCGCGACCACGCCATAGTCGTGGGTGGCGATGATCCACTCGTCTTCACCGTCGTGATCGACGTCGGCGAACTCGATGTCACGCAGGCGGTCGAACTTGCCGCCCCACGACTTCTCCCACAGGGTCTCGGCCTTGAAGCAGCCGTCGGCGCCCTTGGTCCAGCGCTTGAGCGAGGCCTTCTGGGCCCCGATGGTCACCAGGCCCTGGTCGGTGAAGACGGCCTTGTGGAAGACGTTCGAGCCCTCGTCCTCGAGCTTGTGGGACTTGTAGTTGCCGTCGGGGTCCTTCTGCCAGAGCAGCAGGCGCGCGGGGCCGGGCTTCGGGCGACCGGCGACCTTCGTGAACCAGGCCTGCGCCATCACCAGGGTGTCTTTCGGCTCGCCCGGCAGGCAGTCCTTGGTGGGCTTGAGGGCCGCCTCGGCGTCGGCCTTGGCCTTGGCGGCGTCGCCCTCGGGGGTCGCCGCGGGCTTGGCGTCGCCGCCCTCGGCGGGCTCGGTGTCGCCACAGCCGTTGAGGGTGAGGCCGATGGCGAGGGTGGTCAAGGCGACAGCGCCGGCCATGATCGAGCGGTTCATGAATCCTCCTGGAGTGACGTGCCGACGGGGCTATCCGCCGAGATAGCCGGCGGCCACCCGGCCGACGCACGCCCGCCCCCCTGCGACCTACTCCTCGCAGACCGTCTCGGTGACCGTGAGCGCGTCGATGAGGTGGCGGTTCGTCTCGCCGCCCGTGCCCGCCGTGAAGCCCACATAGGCGTCAAAGCCGAAGCTGCCCCCCAGGTCTTGGTCGATGTAGGTGGTGCCGTCGATGGCGACGGTCACGCGCGGGGCCGCGACCACCACGCTCATCTCGTGCCAGCCGGTGTCCTCCATCTCGGGCAGCTCGGCCCAGGCCACGTAGGCGTCGACGTCGCCGTCAAAGGTGAAGGCCAGATGGTCGTTCGGGGTGGGCTCGACCCCCGCCCCGTTGTCGTAGGTGTCGACCTCGATGGACCACCCCGGCAGCGCCGGGCCCACCGTGCAGCTGGCGCCGCCGCCGTAGCCGATGCCGCAGCCGGTGCCGCCCAAGAAGGTGGTCATGCGATCGACGTCGAGGGCGGTGAGCGAGATGCCGTCGGCCCCGGTGCCGTCTCCGATGTAGAAGCTGAAGCGGATCTCGACGTTGCTGGCGTCGACGATGGTGTCGGTGGCGAAGGCGGTGCCCACCTGCCCGGTGCCCACGCTGGTCAGCTCCACCCAGTTGTTCGACGCGTCCCAGTTGGCCACCCCCTCGAACTGCCAAGAGCTGAGATCGAGCTCGTCCACGGTATAGCCAGCCTGTTGGCACACGCCGGTCTGCGCCGATGCGCTGTTGCCGCAGGAGTCGACCACCGTCGCGGTCAGCAGGTGGTCGCCTTCGGTGCGGGGCGAGGGCCAGGTGACGACGCTCTCGCCGGCGGCGCTCGCCGGGCCGCTGCCCAGCACACCGTCGACGTCGCTGGTCCAGGTCACGATCAGGTCGCTGGCGGGATCTTCGGCGTCGCTCACCTGCGCCTCGAGCCGTCGGTCGCCCGGCTCGAGGATGTCATTGGTGGCGGGCGCGAGGATGGCGATCTCGGGCGCGGTGTCTGGGACCGCCTCGAGGGGGATGGTGATGAGGGGCTCGGCGGGGTCGGTGCTCTCGACCTGGACGCTGCCGCTGCCCGATCCCTCTACCGCGAAGCCGTCTTCGTCACCGGGGCCCAAGGTGAGCGGCAGCGTGAGGCCGTCGACCACCCAGTCGCCCGTGGCGCCCACCGCCAGGATGTCGAGATCGGCGTCGCCGTCGTTTCGCAGCGTGATGTCTCGCCGGGCGTCGGGGCAGGCCCCCTCGGCCGACACCGACAGGGGGGAGACCACCAGGTCGGGGGTGCCCGGCTCGGGCTCGGTCGTGGCCTCTTTGCCGCCCGACAGGTTGTAGTCGGAGCACGCCACGGCGACCGCGAGCACACACAGCGGGGGCGACGGGCGACGCATCGAGACCTCCAGGCCAGGCCGTCAAGCTACCACGGGCCAGCGCCGCTGCGCCTCCACCGCTTGACCGAGCGCAATCGGCGCGCAAGAAGCACCCCCATGGACCCCATCCTCCTGCTCTCGCTGCCGCTCGTCGTGCTGCTCGCCGTCAAGTTCCGGGCCTTCAAGGCCTTCGACGAGCTCATGGAGAAGGTGTTTCTGCACCACCGGGAGCGGTGGGAGCAGCTCGGCCGGCCCATCGGCTACTTCTGGCGGCCCGACGACGACACCCAGACCGTGCGGGGGGTCGCGGCCCGACTGCCGCTCACCCGCGCGTGGCTCTTTCGAGACCCGGCCTGGCTGCCCGACGACTCGCCCGCGCGCCTGAGCCTGGCCACCTGGCGGGTGACCACGCTGCTGTCGTGGGGGGGCTTTCTGCTGGTGGCCGGGCTGGCGGCCGCGGCTGCCTTCGCCTGATCCAACCCGGGCGGGGGCCGGCGGCGGCCGCGGTATGCTGGGCGATGCCCTGTCTCCCCCCGACCCGATGACCCCACGCCGCCACCCTCGCTGGCCGACCTGCATCCTGCTGGGGGGCGCGCTCGGGTGCACCGCCTCGACCGGCGCGGCCACCGGCGACGGCGCCGACGCGGGCCCCGTCGGGGGGCCCAGCGGCGAACCGGGCTCGGCTTCGGTGTCCCTGAACACCGACACCGCCGTCGAACACATCGGGGGCGCCGACGCGCTGCCGCCGCACCTGTGCCATGTCGAGCTGGTGTGCCCGGGGGAGATCCCCGACGAACCCAAGATCGACTGCTCCATCGAGATCGATGATGGCCGCGGGGAGATCGTCTACGCGGGCGGCGCCGGGGTCGAGCTGCGCGGGCGCTCCTCGCTCAGCGCCCCCAAGCACCAGTACAGCGTCGAGCTGCGCGACCCAGACGGCGCCGAGGCGCCCGCCGATCTGCTGGGGATGGGCGCAGAGTCGGACTGGGTGCTCAACGGCATGTACTACGACCGCGCGCTCTACCGAAACGCGCTGGCCTACGACCTCTTCCGGGCCATGCACCCCGCGCGCTACGCGGCCGAGGCGCGGCACTGCGACCTGCGCCTGGACGGCGAGTGGCTCGGCGTCTTCCTGCTGACCGAGCGGATCAAGCGCGACGACGACCGGGTGACGATCCCCGACGACGACGGCTCGGGCGCCAGCTTCGTGGTCAAGCTGGACGACAGCGGCGGGCTGCACCCCAACGCCCTGGGCAACGGCACCTGGGCGCCCGTCAGCCCGTCGGACCCCACGGCCGACCAGCTCGCAGGCATGCGGGCGTGGCTCTCGGCCTGGGAGTCCGCGGCGGTCACCGACCCCGACGCCCTCGCCGCCCACCTCGACCTCGACGCCTGGGCCGACCTGGTGCTGCTCGAGGAGCTCTTCAAGAACAACGACGCGTACTACCTCTCGCTTCACCTCTGGCGTCCGCCGGCGGGGCCCATCCACATCTCCCCGTGGGACCTGGACCTCGCCCTGGGCCAGCCCGACTACAACAACAACGAAGACCCCGAGAGCTGGGTGCTCTACCGTCCGCCGCTGGTGGCCAGCCTGGCGGGGGTCGAGGGCTGGGACGCGCGCCTGGCCACCCGGTGGGCCGAGCTCCGGGCCGGCCCGCTCGACCCCGACGCCATCCACGCCCGCATCGACGCCTACCAGCACACCATGGGGCCCGCGATCGACGACAACTTCGCGGTGTGGCCCATCGACTCCATCCAATTCGGCGACGACGGTCTGTACCCGGTGTCGTCGTACGCCGAGGAGGACGCGCGCGTGCGGGCTTGGATCGACGCGCGGCTGGTGTGGATGGACGACGCGGTCGGGAGTTGGAGCGCGGGGCCCTGACAGCCGCACCGGCCGCCGGCCACGCTCCTCGAGGTCCGCCGACGGGCGCCTCGTCCGCAGCTTCAGTCCACGGCGTCCACCACGAACGCCTGCTCGCGGCCGTCGCGGCGCAGCGTGACCGCGTCGCCCGCCTCGGCGCCGGCCAGCCGCCGCGCGGCCGGTGAGGTGGGCGAGAGCACCAAGACGCCCTGCACGCGGTCGCCCTGGCCGCCCGGCAGCAACAGCCACTGGTCGGTGGCTCCCGCCTCGTCTTCGAGGGTGACCCGCGCACCGGGGCCCACGCGGGTGCGGGGCCCTGGGTCGACCTCACCGAGCCGCTCCAGGTCGGCGCGCAGCGCCGCCGCCCGCTCGGCCAGGCCGTGCGCGAGGTAGCCCTGGGCGGTCACGGCCGCGCGCTCGCCGCGGTTGGCGGGCCGGTGGGTGCCGTCCACCCGGGTGCCGTCTCGGGCCGCCGCGCCCTCGGCCGACAGCGCCGCCAGGCGGCTGCGCAGCAGCGCGGCAAAGGCCTCGATGATCGCCAGCTTGTCCATCTCGACCTCAGTACAGCAGGCCGTCGATGGGCGCCTCGGGGCCGCGCACGTCGGTCTCCCCCAGCATCTGCCGCAGGTCGCGCTCGATGGCCACGCACAGCGCGTTCATGGGCACGTCGTTCATACTGCGCTCGAAGGGGTCTTCGCTGGCGTCGCCGATGGTCTCCATCGTCTGAAAGACCCACGCCACCAGGCTGGCCGCCACCACCATGGGCAGGGCCCACATCCACGCCTCGCCAGCGACAGCCTTGTCGATGTGGTCGCCGAAGACGTCGAGCATGCCCAGGGGCACCAAGAAGACGAAGGCCCGCGTGAAGACCCGGCTGTACTCGGCGTACTGGCGCGGGAACGGGGTGTTCTTGATGCGCTCGCACTTGCCCTGCAGGTCGAAGAGCTCTTTGAGCAGGCCCATCAGCTCGAGCTGGCGGAAGAGGTCGAGGCGGCCATCCTCCACCAGCTGGGCGAGGTCGGTGCCCTGCCGGAGCACGAGGTGGGTGGCGGGGTTGACCTGGGCGCTGACGTGGGCCAGCTCGGCGGGGTCGAGGAAGGGCGACAGCTCGAGATCCCAGTCGTTGCGCATGTGCTCGGCGTGGTCCTCGAGGCGCTTCTTGGTCGTGCGGGCCGGCTTGTCGAAGAAGCGAGACGTGCGCCGCAGCTGCAGTCGGAGGGCGTTGATCCACGCCAGGTGGCGGTAGATGAGCAGCCGCTGGGTGGCGACGGCGGCCTCGGTGGTGCGGGTGGGCTCGACATACGACAGCACGCCGGTCGCGAAGGCGCGGCTGGCGTTGACCACCCCACCCCAGATCTTGCGGCCCTCCCAGAAGCGCTCGTAGGAGGCGTTGTTCTTGAAGCCCACGTAGAACGCGACCGCCGTGCCGATGGTGGCGATGGGCAGAAACGGCACCCGCAGGAAGCGCAGCTCGGCGAAGGCGTAGAGGGTGAAGACCAGGGTGGACCAGATCGCCGCGGGGAGCGAGGCGAACACCGCCCACCCCGCCACCTTGGCCCGGGACAGCCGGCGCGTGTGCATCATGGGGGGCTCCGGGGGGCGTCAGTTCAGCGTGGTGTCGACCCAGACGGTGACCTCGCCGTCGGGCCACTGTACCCACAGCACGGCTTGCAGCGTGCGGGTCGACGGATCCCACGAGACCACCTCCTGCTCGAAGCGGGAGGCCTCATGGCCGTAGAGCCGGTCTGCGAGCGAGCCCGTGTCCATCTCGACCTGGGCGGCGCCGCCCGGGTAGGCGGCGAGGTCGGTGGTGGGCATGTTGTTGACCGCCATCAGGCCCGTGCCCGACGGATACGTGCAGACATCGCCGTGGTTCAACACGTTGAAGATCAAGGTGGACTCGGTGGACAGGCCGTAGCTCTGGCCGCGGGGGCACACCATCTGCGCGGTGCCGCTGGCGGTGCGCATCTCGGCGACCACCGCGCCATCGGTGGGGCGGTCGGTGAAGGCAGGGCGGTCGCTGGATGCGCCATCCGAGCCATCCGAGCCGTCGGCGCCATCCGAGCCGTCGGCGCCATCCGAGCCGTCGGCGCTCCCGCTGTCGCCGTCCGCTTTGTCGCCACAGCCATGCAGCGCGAACACGACCATCGAGAGACGAAGCAGGTGGGTCATCGAGTCCTCCCATGAACGGGGGCGGCACGTATCGCGGGGCGGCCAGCCACTGGATGCGACGCAGAATTGGCGCGGGCGGGAGGCTCGCCGGTCAGGGGATCGCGGTGAGCCCGAAGGGCGGGCTGGCGTTGACGAAGCGCTCGGGCTCGCAGGTCACCTCCACCTCAGGGAATGTGTAGCGGCCGTCGGGGTCTCGCGCCGTGAGCGTGTAGGCGGCCCCCGGCGCGACGTTGAGCCAGAGCACGCCGCCGTCCGAGGTGGCGACCGGCTCGTCGGGATCCGGCATGACCAGCTCGTTGAAGTAGATGCGGGTGCCGGCGGCCGGGGCGATCTGCGCGGTGGCGCCCGGCACCAGACCGGCGTCGCCGCGCGCGAGGAAGGCGTCCCAGTCAGGCGCCGCGGCGGCCGATGGATCGGTGATGGTGGTGACCACCTGGCAGGCGTCGGGATCGACGGGGAGGCCCTCTTGCTCGAGGAGCCCGGAGATCAGCTCGTAGAGGTCGTTGGGGACCACCTGAAAGTACAGCTGCTCGAGGTCGGCGGTGAGGGTCAGGGTCTGCTGGTGGCCGACCGCGTGGCCGGCCAGCTCGACCCGCGGCGTCACCGGGACGCCCGCCGGCACGCCGCGGAGCGTGTACTGGCCGTCGGAGTCGGTCACCGCGGTGACCTCGGGCCACTCGGCCAGCGAGATGGTCGCGCCGGGGAGCAGATCGTGGCTGCGAAACTGATACGCGACGCCGCGGATCTCCACCGTCTCTTGATCGGCCACCGAGCCAGAGTCGTGGCCCGACTCCGCTGCGGGGCGGCCCGGTTGGGCGCACGCGGCCGCGAGGACGACCCCGGGGACCGCAGCCCACACCCACTGAAGAGTCCGTTGAGTCGCCATGGTGGCATCCTACTCTCTGGCGGAACCGCTCCGCATGCCAATGCGGAGGTCGGCAATCGGCGCGGCAATGGAGAAGGGGCCACCGCCGAAGAAGGCCCCCGGCGCGAAGCCGACCGCGGGCGCCACCGTCAGCCACGAACCCGACCGAAGCCGCACCCTCGCCTCGAGGCCGAGCCCGACCTGCCCAGCCATCGAGGCGAGGTTGGTTCGACCCTGGGCGGACCGATCGGCCAACACGAAGCCCAGCCCTGCCGTGAAGAAGGGCGCGACCCGCGGCGCGTCGACGAGGAAGGCGCGGTAGTCGGCGCTGGGTGACCAGGCAATGGTGGCGCCGCTTCCGTCGCGGGCCGGCGCCCCGGCCGGCGCCAGGGCCACCCGCAGCCCGAGCGCATGTCGATCGGCGAGGAAGGAGGCCAAGCCCACGGTCGCGTACTCGATGGTTCCGGCCCGGTCGGCGGGCACCACGGTGCCGCCGCCCACGGTGAGGTCGATGGCGCCGGTCGCCGCGACCGCAGAGGCCCCGACCATCAAGGCAGCGAGCACCATCATCCCGGCCGACCGGGGAGCACCACGCCAAAGTTCAGCGCGGCGTAGGGGGCGATGGCGCCAGGCACGAAGCCCAGCTCCGGGGCGACGAACAGCTTCTCTCCGCCGCGCAGCTTGTGGGACAAGCGCAGCCCGAGGCCGCCCTCGAGGATGGGGAGGATGACGTTGTCGGCCGTGGTGTCGTCGGGCACGCCGTAGACGAAGCCGAGGCTCGCCGCCAGGTAGATGCTCGCGCGGCTGTCCGGCTGAAAGGTGACCTGCCAGTCGAGCACCGGCCCCCAGGCCCACGGCACGGCGGGGGTGTCATGGGCAAGCGGGTTGGCCGGCGGACGGTGCATGTAGATGAAGCGCATGCCCACCTGCTGCGTATCGTCGATCACGACACCCATCCCCGCGCCAGCCACCACGATGTCGCCGTTCGATCGTGCGGGCACCGCGATCGAGGAGCGGCCCTGGACGTAGATGGGCGCCGAGCCGAGCGGAGCCGACTCGACGGTGGCGGTGTTTGGCGCTTTCGGCCCGAGACGCTCGAGCTCAGTGTGTGGGTGCGTGGCTTCATCAATCCCTGGGGACACGTCTTCGACGATTGGGGTCAGGAGTTCGTCACCGATGGCGCGTTCGGGGAGGGCATCAACTACGTCTTTCCCGGTGCAGCCTTCGTCTGGGCGGCCGGAGCGGAGAGGACCCTCCG